>JAGLWV010000029.1 GCA_023133225.1 Candidatus Aminicenantota bacterium
TCTCATTTGTGGGCGATCCCAAAAGGCGGCCAAAAACTTTGTGAAGCTCCCAAAAAAATGATAAGAGTTGTGTGTTTGCATAGTGGAGCTATTACGATATAAGATTATTTGCAAATCGTGAAATATCTTACTCAAGGAGGCATATGATGCCGAATGTGGACAGAAAGCTAGAAAATATAAATGAGATGAGAATAGATGTCAATCGACCACTGGCCTTCTCACCGGACATATCGGGTTTTCTTTTGCTTTCTAATTGAGAAGAGGGGCATCAGCACCATATATGTTGATGCTTACGCCTATTTTATCTCCTTTACCCTGTTGTTCTCATCGGCAATTAAGATCTTCGGCATGAAAAAATCAATCTCCCCCTCTTCCAGCACAACATAAGATACAACAATCAATTTGTCTCCCACCTTGGCCTTATGAGCAGCCGCTCCATTCACTCCAACCACTCCAGAATCTTTAGCACCTTTAATCAAATAAGTCAGAAATCTCTCACCGTTGGTGATATTGTAAACATGAACCTGTTCGAAAGGCATCATATCCACAGCCTTCATTAAATCCTCATCCAGGGTGAGGCTGCCTTCATAATCGAGATTTGTTTCAGTAACGCTGAGCTTCTGAATTTTTGATTTAAGCATTATTCTTCTCATCGTGTTCTACTCCTTTGGGCGAAGAATTGCATTATCGATAAGCCTTGCTTTGCCTACAAACACTGCCAGAACAGCCAGAGTCTCTTTCTCAATCCTGACCACTGGATCAAGGTTATCCATGTCCACTATCTCCACATAATCCATTTTTGCCAGAGGCTCCTGACTTATCATTTCTTTCACCCTATCGATAATCGCTTCCGATTTTTCCTCCCGCTTTTCTACCATCATCTGAGCCTCTTTCAGACCCTTGGATAAAACAAGTGCCGCTTTCCTTTCTTCCTTATTCAGGTACTCATTGCGAGAACTCAGGGCAAGCCCATCCTCTTCTCTGGCTATAGGCAAAACGTCTATTTTCACATCTAAATTCAGGTCCTCGACCATTCTTTTTAGGATGATCGCCTGCTGGGCATCTTTCTGGCCGAAGTAAGAAACATCGGGACCCACAATATTAAAAAGCTTCAACACCACCGTACAGACGCCCCTGAATTGGGTGGGGCGGGAGCGGCCACACAGCTTATCCTTTAGATCATACACGTCAACATAGGTGTTATGCCCTTTGTGAAACATCTCCTCAGGCCCGGGTACAAAAAGGCAATCAACACCTTCTTTCTTCAAGATCTCTGAATCGCGCTCGAGATTCCTGGGATACCGAGCAAAATCTTCGCCTGGCCCAAACTGAGCAGGATTAACAAATATGCTCACCACAGTAACATCGGTCTTCCGGAGAGATTCCCGTATCAGATTGAGATGTCCTTCGTGGAGATAACCCATAGTCGGGACAAATCCGATTGTCTTTCCCTGCGACCTCATATCTCTAATTTCTTCCTTCACCTGGATAACTCTAGTGAGAGTCTTCATTCTATTTCATCCCCCATTTATTAATTCCTTAATCTTTTTAGACTTCATGTGATAAGAGTGGTCGCTATCAGGAAATTTTTCTTTTTTTACGTCATTTATATACTCTTTTATTGCCCGACTGATAAGCTCATTGATGTCGGCATATATTTTTACAAATTTGGGAAGGTAACCGTTTGAAAATCCAACTAAATCATGAAAAACAAGGATCTGTCCATCACAGTAAGGACCCGCGCCTATTCCAATCGTCGGTATTTTAAGCCTTTCGGTTATGATGCCAGCCAATTCCATGGGAATACACTCCAAAACCACAGAGAATACACCTGCCTTTTCCAGGGATAAAGCACCCTGAATGATTTTTTTTGCCTCCTCCACTTCTTTTCCTCTCACCTTGAACTTGCCAAAATGATAGATAGACTGAGGCGTAAGTCCGACATGACCCATGACTGGGATTTCTGCCTCGACCAAGGATTCAATCAATTTTAACCTCTTCTTGGATGCCCCTTCGACCTTAACAGCGCTAGCCCCAGCTTCTTTCAGAAAACGGGAAGCATTGAAAACAGATTCCTTGTTGGATAGGTGGAAGGAAAAATAAGGCATATCTCCCACGACTAAAGCCCTTTTTGAGGCTCGAACCACGGGTTTTGTATGATGAATCATATCTTCCATGGTCACAGGAATAGTGTTTTCATAACCCAAGACTACCATTCCCAAGGAATCTCCCACGAGAATCAAATCTATCCCGCTCTCATCCACGATTTTTGCGATAGGAAAATCATAGGCAGTAATAGCCACGATTTTTTCATTCTTTTCTTTTTTGGCTTGAAGAAAAGGGATAGTGATTTTTTCGGTTTTTTCGTCTGGCATGGTCAATCCTTTCTCCCCATCTCGCCTTATGGAACGAGATTAAGGTAAAGTCAAAAAATGCCGTACAAAATGACGGATGTTTTGATAATTTGAGATTATTTCACTTTCTTCTGGTCTTTATTCTCTTTGCTAAGAGGCACGTAATATAAAGGGCTCTTTTTCATGTGTCTGACCTTGTCCACCAAATCCATTATAACGTCTTCCTTGCCGAAATCCAACTCATCAGATTTCACCACTAAAAGCGGTGCCGCTTTGTAATTGAAGAAAAAATAGTCAAAGGCTTCCAAAATACTCTCTAAATATTTCTCTGAGATATTCTTCTCCAGAGCACTTCCCTCCCTGGCCATTCTTTTCAAGAGGGTCGGTAGAGAAACCTGAAGATAAATCGTCAAATCAGGCTTAGCGATTCTCTCTGATAATATGCTGTATATCCTCTCATAAACAATAAGTTCCTCGTCGGCGAGCGTTTGATATGCGTATATTTT
>JAGLWV010000290.1 GCA_023133225.1 Candidatus Aminicenantota bacterium
AGCCTGAGCCCTCATTTGCATAATTAAGGGGCCTGTATTATACTAAGTTTTCATTTTTTTAAGGAGTTACTCAGATGAAAAACGTTCTTATAATGGGAGCGGCAGGAAGAGATTTCCACAATTTCAACGTCTTTTTCAGAGATCAGGAAGAATTCCGTGTCGCAGCCTTCACGGCAGCCCAGATCCCGGACATAGAGGGCCGAAAATACCCGGCTTCTCTTGCAGGGAAGCTTTATCCTGACGGAATTCCAATCTATTCCGAGGAAAAACTTGCTCTGCTCATTAAAAAACATGAAATCTCTGAGGTTTTTTTCTCCTATAGCGATGTAAACTATGAATACATCATGCACAAAGCATCGGAAGTTTTAACCGCAGGAGCAAGCTTTACTCTCCTCGGCCCTCAGGAAACGATGGTAAAGAGCAAGCTCCCCGTGATCTCGGTCTGTGCTGTCCGGACTGGATGTGGAAAGAGCCAGACAAGCCGGAAAATTGCGCTTCTTATCAAAGAAAAAGGGAAAAGGGTAGTTGTTATCCGCCATCCTATGCCTTACGGAGATTTAGCGAAGCAGAAGGTTCAGCGTTTTGCCTCTTATGAAGATATGATAAAGCATGAGTGCACCATAGAGGAAATGGAAGAATACGAGCCCCATATCAAGGATGGCATTGTCGTCTACGCCGGCGTGGATTACGGTGCTATACTCAAAGAGGCAGAAAAAGAGGCCGATATCATTCTCTGGGATGGAGGAAATAACGACTTTTCATTCTACCAGTCCAATTTAGAGATTGTAGTCGTCGATCCTCATAGACCCGGTCATGAACTCCTGTACTACCCTGGAGAGATAAATTTCAGGAGAGCCCATGTGATAGTGATCAACAAGATGGACAGCGCAGAGAAAGAAAAGATAAACTTACTTCTTGAAAACATCAAAAAGTTCAATCCCGAAGCAACCATTATCCGCGCCAACTCAGCAATTTCTGTCCCAGAAGGAGAAGAAATCTCTGGCAAGACAGTCCTGGTCATTGAAGATGGACCAACCCTGACCCACGGAGAAATGCCTTACGGCGCGGGAGTGATTGCCGCTACGAGATACAAAGCCTCAAAAATCATAGATCCAAGGCCTTTTGCTGTAGGAAGCATCAATGAGACATTCCAAAAATACACCCATTTGGATAAAGTGCTTCCAGCCATGGGGTATGGAAAAAAACAAATGGCCGAGCTTGCCCAGACTATTGATAAAATCGAGTGCGACCTCGTGGTCAGCGGTACTCCCATTGACCTTGGCCGGCTGATCAAAACAAATAAAAAAATCCTTCGTGTCTCCTATGAACTGGAGGAAATTGGCACCCCGGATCTTGCGGAGGTCCTGAGAGACTTCTGATGAAAAGAAAAGTCGCGCTTATTGCTTTCGGTGGAAATGCCATCCTCCCTGAAACACAGAGGGGACTCCAAACAGAGCAGATGAATAACGCCAAAAAAGCCGCCTCCCTAATGATCCATATCATAAAAAAAGGCTATGACCTTATCATCGTTCACGGCAATGGACCTCAAGTCGGCAATCTCCTCATTCAAATGGAGGAGGCGATCAACAAAATTCCCCCTTTCTCTTTAGAAGTTTGTGATGCCATGACTGAAGGGAGCATGGGTTTTATGCTCGAGAAGGCCCTTATCAACGAACTCCGCAAGAACTCTCTTGATAGGGAAGTGGCCACATTGATTACCCAGGTCATTGTCGACAGGGACGATCCCGCTTTTGAGAATCCCAGCAAGCCCATCGGACCTTTCTACACAAAATACAGGGCCCGGATGCTTACCAAAGAGAAAAAATGGAAAATGATAGAAGACTCCGGCCGTGGATACCGCAAAGTTGTCCCTTCTCCCAGGCCCATCGATATTGTCCCCAAGAGAATCATCCGAGACCTGATCCATTCGGGAAGAATCGTCATCACATCAGGCGGGGGGGGCATACCAGTCATCATCAACACCAGGGGTTTCTTTGAGGGAGTCGAGGCCGTTATCGACAAAGATTATGCCGCAAGCCTTATTGCCCGGGAAGCTAATGCAGAGCTTTTTATCATCTTGACCAATGTGGAACGGGTCTATTTGAATTACGGCTCTCCAGATGAAAAACCCATCCCGGTCATGACGGTCGACCAGGCTAAAAAACATCTATCCCAGGGACAGTTCCCAGCCGGTTCCATGGGTCCTAAAATCAGGGCTGCCATAGAATACATCGAGAGTGGAGGGAAAGAAATGCTGATAACCTCAGCCAATCAACTCAAAGCGTCTTTGATCAATCGTTCGGGGACAAAAATTAGACCTTCGCATTAGGAGAAAAAATGTTGGAAGACTTCATTTCTGTTCATGATCTAAGCCTTTACCAGTTCAGCAAAATACTGGATTTGACTCAGGAGATCAAGGACCACCCCCGGCGTTTCCAGAATAAACTCAAAAACAAAATCCTGGCGATGATCTTCGAAAAAGCCTCTTTACGCACCAGGATGACATTTGAAGTGGGAATGATCGAACTCGGAGGGGAAGCTGTCTATTTGAGCCCATCGGATATCGGAATAGGCACAAGGGAAACCCCCTACGATGTAGGAAAGAACCTTGAGAGATGGGTGAGTGGCATAATGATCAGAACCTTTGCACACAAGAATGTTATTGATCTGGCTGAAGCCTCTCGCATCCCTGTCATCAACGCTCTAACCGACCTCCTTCACCCCTGCCAGGCCATGGCAGATTTTTTCACCTTAAAGGAGAAGCGAGGAGATTTATTAAGCTTCAAGCTGGCTTATGTAGGAGACGGTAATAATGTCTGTCACAGCCTTCTTTTTGCTGCAGCGAAAGCCGGGAGCAAAATCAGTGTGGCGACACCTCCTGGATATGAACCCCAACCAGAGATTATCAAACAGGCAGAAGGAGACGCCCAGGAAACAGGAGGAAGCTTCTTCTTCACAAATGATCCCTCTGCTGCTGTCGAGGCTGCTGATGCCGTGTATACTGATACTTGGGCTTCCATGGGACAGGAAAATGAAAAAGAAAAAAGAGCCGAAATTTTCGCTCCTTATCAAGTCAACACCGAGCTGATGGCAAAAGCTAAAAAAGACGCCCTTTTTATGCATTGTCTTCCGGCCCACCGAGGGGAAGAAGTCACGGATGATGTCATTGATTCTTCACAATCCATAGTTTACGATCAAGCTGAAAACAGACTTCATGTACAGAAAGCCATCCTGCTCAAACTCTTAGAGAAGTAATGAAAAAAACAATGATTGACAACAACGAAAATACAAAAATCACTGAAAAAGACCTTCTGTTTATCGAAAAAGAACTCTCTCAAACTAACAAAACTATCTCCCTCCCCGCGTTAACAAAAAAACTGGCCTACCAAAAGACCTCCAGCCAACTGAGTAAAGAGGTCAAAATATTTGATTCCAACTGCCAGTATGAAATCGGCGACTTCATCTATAAAGAATATGACGAACCCTTGATGGTCAGCAGTAAAGGCGTAGAACTCTTTAAGGGAGCTGTTGTTTTAGAGGTCGTCAACAAAACCGCCTACGAAGATTACGGCTGTGAGATGTTGCAGGTTGATTATGCAGGAGGAGGATTTTTTCGGAAATACATGGACTACATGAAGAAAGTAAAAATTCAAGTTCTTCTCCCCTCCAATCTTGAAGGAAAAGCATCTATCCCTAAAAAGATGGAAAAAAAAGAAGACCCACGGCTGACCGAGCTTCCTATGACAGAGAGAGACTTAAAAGCCCTGGGAAAAAACATGAGAACAGCTTTACAAAAATCATCGAAATTCTTCCATTGGAATGAGCTTTGGCAACTCACAAAGAAACAAATAGATATTAAGGATAAAAAAATAAAGGAGATTGAAAATCATATTCTAGAGAAGAAAGTATCGACAGCAACATCAGAGCTGGTGCATAAATTCTTTAACACGAAGAGTTCGGATGATCTTTTTGAGCTTTACTGCATGAGTTTAAACTTCATGCTGGAAAAAAAGCACAAGAAGGATTTTGTCTATGCTTGCCCTCTTGAATGGGGAAAATGGCATCTGAAGACAATTCTCAATTCCTTGCCTGAGAATTTAGCCCTCTCAGCTCCAAAAGCCACGCTCCCTGCTTTTGCAGGCGAAGAAGAAGAGGAAACGGTTCAAATCCAAGATTTCTCTTCAAAAATCTATCTCACCTGGAGAGAACTCCTTTCTGGGGGCATAAAAATTCCTAAAAGCTTCAATAAAGAGCTCTCTCTTTGTAGGGAATACATTTTTACCGATACTGAAGAAGGCAAGGATTACACCGTCTATCACTACCCACAGCACAGCTTTCTTCTGGGTTTGAAAGATTTCTACGAGAACAATAATGTTCCTCAGGGTGCAAGCATGACTTTAGAAAGGAAAGGAGTCAATCAATTCAGCTTCTGGTTGAAGAAATCAAAGAAAAAACTTTCTGTAATGAAAATGTCGTATGACCCTAAAGAAGATACACTTTCTCTGGAAAAAGAAGAACCTTTCACATTCGCTATTCCCAATAAAATTATCCACATAGAGAGAGAAACCCTGAAAAAGCTCCTCTTTCTTTACCAAAAAAGAGATAAGCTGGATCTCCCTGACCTTTTGGTTCTCATTTTTAAAAATTTTGGTATGGAGGACAACAATTATTCCCTTCATTTTCTCAGAGCTTATCATCTTGTCGATGTTCTAAAATGCACCACCCAGGAAGAGGTAGAAAAAGCTCTGCTCCGTTCAACAGAATTCTCACAATCCGAAAAATCCAAAGGCATCTTCTTTTACCATGAAAAAATAGAAGTCAAAGAGGAAGAGGAGCCTGAAAAACCCACTGTAATTATTCCTGAAATGCCTGCCGAGAAAGCAGTTGAAGAAGCCCCTCCTTTAGCCAGAAGCACACAAGAAGCTCCTGTTAAGGAAATTCCACCGCTTGAAGCCAGGGAGGAAGCGAAAGAAGTAAGAGTTGAAACTCCTTTCGAACCTCTTGAAGCAGAAATTGTAAAGAAAGGAAAAATTGAAGAACCTCTGAAGCCAAAAAGAGAAAAGATAACAAAGAAGCAAAGAGTAAAGAGAGAGGCCGAGAGGGCCCCTCGCGCAAGAAAAGGTGAGAAAAGATATATCGAAGAAAAAATTGTACTCGAAGAATCCGAACATGAGACACTTTTAGCTCTTAAGACCAAGGAGAAAAAAGAAGCTAAAGAGGAAAAAGCCCCGGCACCTCCTAAGGGAAAAAAGAAGGAGTTTAAGCAATATGTTTCCGAAGAACCCGCTTTTGGTATCTTTGCTGAAAAGCTCAAAACAGCTTTAGACAAAACAAAGAAAGAAAAGAAATAAAACAGTCACAGAATTTCCCGCAACGAGCCTTTTCTCCGGGTCACCCCCATTTGATCCAGTAACTCAAGAAGAGGAATGGCATACTTTCGGCTAAGTCCGGTCATCTCCTTAAAATCTGCAACCGTCAACTCTCTTTTCCCGAATTTTTTGATCCTGCTGATAATCTTATCCAACCACCGGGAATGAAGGATTAATCCATCTTTTCCCTGGACAATCTTTTTTCTCTCGATAAGGAGAGAAAGCATCCCGTCTAACATTTTTGAAGAGAGGCGAAAATGCTTTTGAAGCTCCTCAAAAGAAAATGTACAAAATTCTCCTTTAAAGCACATCTCCTCCAGGTCCTTTAAGATTTTTTCTTTTTCCGGGGTAAGAACAGCCATAAAATCAGAGAGCGAGAATGTGTCTTCTGATGCCTTAATCTGGCCTGCACGCAATAGATGTTTCAGGGCTAATGATAAAATTCTGGGGTGAAGGTCAAATCTTTTTTTAACTCTCTCCATGGACACTCCCGGTTCCTCTGGATGCTTATTATGAAAATGAACAAGAAAAGTCAGAATTTTCTGGCAGAGGAAATCAAAGCTTTCCTGGGAAATGAGAAAAAGAGGGGAAAAAGAGAGGATTTTTATTCTCCCTTCTTGCTCTAATTCCTGGGTCAAGCGAAGAAGGGAACTCTCGGTCAAAGAAGAAAAACTGATTACTTCTCTCTCCTTTAAGCCCTTTATCCTCTTTTCCTGGATGAGGGCAAAAAGCATCAGCTTCTCATCTCCCTGTAGACACTCGAGGAAGGCTATTCTTTTCTTTATCTTCTTTCTGTTTATTTTCTCCGAAAAGGGATTCAGAACAAACCCTTCCTCTAAAAGGTCTTTCCCCTCCAATCCTTTGACCTTAAATATATCTTTCCATTTTAACAGAAGGGGCTCCTGGCAATGGATGCGGACAAAAGAAGAACCCGGTTTTTCCGCAAGAGCTGGCTCATAAAAATAAAAAGAGGCAGGAATCTTTATCCCCTGGATAAGAAGCTGGGCCTGTAAGGGCTTTTCTCTGTCTACAGGAGAAATGCTGACAACCGCATCAAAACAACCAGTCTTCATCGAACCTTTTTTTCCCTTTCTGAGCTCAATATCAAGCTCAATCTTTTCAGGATAGGATCGACAGCAACACCAATCACTTTCACCCAATCCCCTAATTCAAATGTCCTCCCTGTTCTTCTACCGGTCAATGTTTTTTCAGATTTTTTAAAATAATAATCTCCATCCATATCTGAATAAGAGATAATGCCACTCACAAAATAATCAGCGAGTTCGACAACCAAGCCAGCTCTGGTAATGTCTACAATTACCCCCTCAAATTCCTCTCCGAGCTTTCTCTTCAGGAGGCGGAATATCCTCCATTCCATGAGATCTTTTTCTGCCACCCCTGCATTTCGTTCCTTCTGAGAACAGTGAAGAGCCAACGAAGAAAGAGTGGTCATCTTCACTTTTTCTTGTCTGAGAACTGTCTTTAAAATCCGATGGACAACCAGATCAGGATAGCGTCTGATAGGTGAAGTAAAATGAGTATATTCCTTTTTAGCAAGGCCGTAATGTCCCTCATCTTCTTCAGAGTAAACGGCTAATTTCAAGGATTTGAGAACCTGCAGATTGATAAATTTTTCCTCCGGCTTCCCCTCAAACTGCTTCAGAACATACTGCAGATCCCTCGAGTCGACCTTCTTGCCTGAGGGAAGGGAAAGGCCAAAATGAAACAGAATCTCTCTCAGCCTCTCCAGATCCTTTAAGGCCGGCCTCGGATGGATCCTGCGTATCAACGGAACATGTTTTTTACTTAAAAATGAGGACACTGCCTCATTGGCTACAACCATGTATTCTTCAATAACCCGGTGAGCCTCATTACGCTCAAAAGCCACGACCGAGTGGAGCTTTCCTTCCTTATATACGAGCTCCGGCTCCAGAATGTCAAAATCCAGACTTCCTTGTTTCACTCTTCTTCTTCTTAATATACGAGCCAGGTCCTCCATCATCAATAAAGCCGGAACTAAATGAGAATACCTTCCTCTCTCTCCCTTATCCCCTTCGAATATTTTGTAAACAGAATGATACGTCATCCTCTCTGCTGTCCGGATTAAAGAGGGGTGAAATTCAGTCTTCAAAACCTCTCCGTCCCTGTCTATTTCAAGTAATACCGAAACGGTTAACTTCTCCTCTTTAGGTCTAAGGCTGCATATATGATTGGAAAGCTTCTCCGGCAGCATGGGAAGGGTAAGTTCAGGAAAATAAACGCTTGTTCCTCTCTCAAAGGCCTCGCGGTCCAGGAAAGAGCCGGGCTTGACATAGTGGGAGACATCAGCAATGTGGATGCCCAGAAGAAAATGTCCACTCTCAAGCATTTTTATGCTCACCGCATCATCAAAGTCTTGAGCACTTTCACCATCAATGGTCACAGTCATCCAGTTGCGATAATCTACTCTTTCTTTTTTATCCTCCAAACAGATTTTAGAGGTGCACTTTTCAGCCTCTGTTAAAGCTTCTTTTGAGAAAAAAGAGGCTAAATCGTATCTCTGGATGACAACCCGTGTGTCGACTCCAGGATCATCAGGCATCCCCAGAACTTCTTTTAGATGCATCGAATTCCTGTCAATCTCCACGATCATTCCGGGAAGGGGCGAAAGATTCTTCGTGGAGAGGAGCGGAATCTCTTCCAAGGAAGGGGAGTCGAAGGGGAGAAAAAAGGGTTTTCCCCATCGTTCCTTGTAAAGACCAACTCTTCTTCTTTTTCCTCTTTTTACTATCCTGACCACCCGTCCTTCGGGCTTTCCCTTTTTCCCACGCTCCAGATAGAGGACCTCAACTACATCTCCATGGAGAGCCCCTCCGGAGTAACGGCCAGGAATAAAGATGTCTTCCGTAGAATCTCCTTCAGGTGTGACAAATCCGTATCCCCTGAGAGAGGCGATGAGCTTTCCTTTAACCAGATTAGACTTAGCAGGGATGAGATACCGTCTCTTCAATCTTAGAATCACTCCCTGACTTTCCAGCCGTCTCAGGCTCTTTTTCAGCACCTGTCTTTCCCTGGGTGAGATGCGAAGTTGCAGGGAAATTCTCTGGAAACTCAAACCTTCTCTCTTTTTCTTTAACAGAGATATGACCTTGTTATCCATTTCTAATAATAATAGAGAGATATGTATGGAATTTTATATTTTTCCCTTAAAAATTTTACTGCCTTTATTTTGAAAATCCTTGAACATTCTTCTTTTTCCTTGTCAAATTCTGCCAAAACCTCTCCTTTGATCTTTTCTTTCTCCTCGTCTGGAGTGTTCATGAAGAGAAGCTCCTCGATATCCTCCTCGATTCGTTCAAGTTCCTCTTCGTCAAGTCGAGTTTGAGACAGTATTTTCTTAGCTCGAGAAAATATTCCCTTCAAGTACCCTACCGAAAAAGGGATCGCCTCTAAAAACCTATTGACCTCTGCCTTTGCTCGTATTCTTTTCTCATCTCTCTCGACTCCCTTCCTTTTCTGTCCAACCTTTCTTTCTCTAGCCTGTTCAAAAGCCCTTAAAATCTGAAAATCACAGAAGCCAAGAGATTGGATTTTGGCCTTTCTTCCGGATTTTCTCCTGTAATTGGAAAAGGCGCTCTTCATGCCTTCCAAAACGATATAAAGAGGAATTTCCATTTTCTCCCATTTTGCAATGAGATCCTGCTCACTTGAAGAAAGGAAGAAGGGAGTCCCACGTTCCATAAAGAAATGGCGGGCAATGGATTGGTAATACCTGGAGTTCTCTCTCATTATCTTTTCCTTATAAAGAAGCCGGTTCTTGAATCTTGAAACAAAGATGGTTGGAGGTGAAATGAATGTCAAGATTCAGGAACCAATCCCATTTTTCTTTCATGAAGAATTCTCAACCCTTCCAAGACAAGATGGGGCTCTATATGGTCTATGGACTCGATCTCATGGCTGATTTGGGGAGCAAAGCTTCCGGTAGATACGACGCTGACTTCTTCTCCTAATTCTCTTTTTATCTCTTCAATGATATTGGAAATGAGGCCAACATAGCCAAAGTAGAGGCCAGACTGCATGCTGGCTACAGTCGTGCGCCCTATAGCTTTTTTTGGTTTCTTTATTTCAATACGGGGCAATTTGGCTGTTTTGAGGTAAAGAGCTTCGGCTGCAATCTGAATTCCTGGAGCGATAGCCCCGCCAAGGTACTCTCCTTTAGAAGAAACGGCATCAAAAGTAGTCGCTGTCCCGAAATCAACCACAATGATCGGCCCCCCCCATTTCTCACAGGCTCCAATAGCAGCGACTACTCTATCCGCTCCAACCTCAAGCGGATTTTCATAGAGAATAGCCATCCCTGTCTTTAGCCCGGGCCCAACAACAACAGACTTAATCCGAAACAGGCTCAGGCTCAAATCTTGAAAAACTGGTGTCAGCGGGGGAACGACACTGGAGAAATAAACGGATTTTATTTTCTCTGCTTCAATCCTTGATAGAGACAGGAGGTTTAAAAGAGTTGCACTATACTCATCACAAGTTTTATTCCCTTCGGTCCTGATCTTCCAGTGTTTGACCAGTCTCTTCGCTTTAAATACTCCAATTGCGATATTAGTATTACCTATATCTATTGCTAACAGCATGCGTTCCCTCCTTTTATTCATCCTTCGTTGTCTTTATCTCTGCTGAAAAAAAAGTTCTTTTCTCGCCTTGACTTTCCAGTATCAACCCGCCCTGTGGATCAATTCCCTTATAAATGCCTGTCCTTTCCCCCTTTTCCGTAATCAAAGTTGTCTCTTCTTCAAGGGACAAAACAGAATTCTGCTGGAAAACACGGACAATTGCCCTTCCTTCACCATCTCTGAACAGACTATACCAAAAATTCAATGTACGCCAGAGGTTTTGAAGAAGAAGATCTTCGCTCACCTTCCTTTTTGTAATGAGGGTCAGGGAAGTTGCCTGATGGCGAATTTCGTCCGGAAAATCATCTTTCCCGTGGTCTACATTCAGACCTATCCCGAGAATGACAAAATTAATCCTGTTCCCCAAAAAACCACTCTCGCAGAGTATCCCTCCAAGTTTTTCCTTTCCCCAGATTATATCATTGGGCCATTTCAGCTTGGTTCTAATGTCGAGCGTGCTAAAAATGGCTTCATTCACTGCCAATCCCGCCATAAGTGGAAGAAGGGAAATATTAGGGCGGGAAGGATGGAGAATAACGGAAAGATAAATACCCTTTTTCCTGGCAGAGTACCAGCTCCTTCCCCTTGTCCCTTTCCCTCTGGTCTGCTCTTCGGAAATAATAACCGTTCCCTCTTTTCCTCCGGCCATGGCCAATTCTTTCGCTGCATCGTTGGTAGACGGGCAGCTTTTGATCCGGTGGATTTTCACCCCAATACGCATGGCTTTAAGATATGAACTATACGTTCATCCCTTGTCAATGAGGGAAAGAATATGCTTGAGGTTCTTTTCAAGCTTTGTTTTCTTGCTCAAAAGCTCTGAAAGCCTGCCTCTTGTCTCCCGGGTGACTTCTTTTGGAGCTCGTTCAAGGAAATTGGCATTCTTAACCCTTTTTTCTAATTTTTCTGTTTCAACCTTGATTTTTGAGAATTCCCTTTCAAGCCTCTGTTTTTCCTGCTGCAAATCAAAGATCTCTTCCTCAACAGGGATTGCAATCTCCCAAGAACCAGCGATCCCTTTTAAAAGCTTCTTTTGCTTCGGAAAACGATCCAAAATTTCAATATGGCGGATATTAGCTAGAGACTGAATATAAGCCTCGTTTCGATGAATAAATTGCTTCTCTTTATCTTCAATACCCTTTACCCATAGTTCAATTTTTCGCTTGGGGGGAATCCTGTTTTCCGCCCTAATGGTTCTGACCTCCACAACCACTTCTTGAAGCAATCTCATGTCTGATTCCGCACTCTCATCTTTTAATTCCTCTCTCACCTGAGGGAAAGAAGCTACGACCAAAGATTTCCCGGACAAATGGGGAAGATGCTGCCAGATTTCCTCTGTAATGAAGGGCATAAAAGGATGGAGAAATCTCAGGATCTGGTCTAAGGTATCAACCAGGACTGCCTCTGAAGTCTTGTTTCCTTCTTTCAGATGAAGTTTGACCAGCTCAATATACCAATCACAGAATTCATGCCAGATAAAATGATAAATTTTATCGGCCGCCTCATAAAACTTATAGTTCTCCAGAGCAAGACTTACCTCTTCGACAATCTTGACCGTTCTGCTGCGGATCCACCTGTCAGCCAGGGTTAATTCTTTTTCTTTTTGGTGAAATGTTTCTCCCCCGATGCTCATCAAAACAAAGCGAGATGCATTCCAGATTTTATTGGCAAAAGCCCGATAACCCATCATCCTCTCTTCCGAGAGTGATATATCCATGCCTGGAATGGCTAACGCAGCCAGAGTGAACCTTAATGCATCGGTGCCGTATTTATCAATCATTTCAAGGGGATCTATGACGTTTCCCTCCGATTTACTCATTTTCCGCCTTTTAAAATCCCTGACCAGCCCGTTGATAAAAACATGACGGAAAGGGATCTCACCGGTGAACTTAAGCCCCATCATGATCATCCGTGCAACCCAGAAGAAAATGATATCAAATCCTGTAGCCATAAGGTCCGTCGGATAGAATGTCCTGAGATCCTCTGTATCTTCGGGCCAACCCATAGTTACAAAAGGCCACAGAGCAGAACTAAACCATGTATCAAGGACATCTTCTTCCTGCACGAGGTCGGAACTCTGGCATTTTTCACACTTTTTTGGCGCTTCCTCCGCAACAGTGATAAACTCGCAAGCCTGGCAATACCAGGCGGGAATCCTGTGCCCCCACCAGAGCTGACGTGAGATGCACCAGTCATGAATGTTGTACATCCATTCAAAATATGTTTTAGTCCACTTAGAGGGAATGAACCGGATATCCCCTTCCTCAACCACTCTAATAGCTTCTTTGGCAAGAGTCTCCACCCGAACAAACCACTGCCACGACAGATAGGGCTCGATTACAGTAAAACAGCGGTAGCAATGACCGACAGCATGTTGATAATCTTCGCTTTTCTCCAGCAGGCCTATCTCTTTCAGCTTTGATAGCACTTTCTCCCGGCACTCAAATCTATCCAATCCTTTGAATTCCTCTCCTGCTTCGTTCGTCATCTTGCCTGAGCCGTCGATAACGATAACCTGTGCGAGATTGTGCTTCTTCCCGAGTTCAAAGTCTACCGGATCATGAGCAGGCGTTACCTTGACCGCTCCGGTCCCGAATTCCATCTCCACTCTCTCATCTGTAATGACCGGAATCTTCCTGTTAACAAGGGGAAGAAGGACAGTCTGGCCCTGAATCTTGGTAAAACGCTCATCCTGGGGATGAACAGCGACTGCTGTATCGCCCAGCATTGTCTCAGGGCGGGTAGTGGCAACCGTTATCTTCTCTTCTGAATCCAGGAGGGGATACTTGATGTAATACAGTTTGGCCTTCTTCTCCTTGTGTTCAATCTCGATATCTGAGAGAACTGTCCCGCAATGAGGGCAGCGGTTAACCAGGTAGTAGTCCCGGTAGATGAGCCCTTCATGATAGAGATCAACAAAAACTCGTCTTACCGCCTTACAATAATCCTCATCCAGGGTAAATCTTTCTCTCGTCCAGTCCAGAGAAGTCCCGAGTCTTTTCAACTGATTAATGATGACACCACCATATTTTGCCTTCCAATCCCAGGCAATCCTCAGGAACTCTTCGCGTCCGACCTTCTCCCTGGTTAGCCCTTTCTCAGCCAGACTCTGCTCGACCACATTGTGGACAGCGATGCTCGCATGATCTGCCCCGGGAAGCCAGAGAGTATTATAGCCTTGCATCCTCCGCCACCGAACAATGATATCGGGCAAGGTAAAACACAGGGCATGGCCTATATGAAGAGAACCCGTGACATTGGGAGGGGGAAGGACCATAGAAAACTTTTTCTTTGAAGGCGTACCCTGGGGTGTGAACAGGCCTTCCTCGATCCAGAAACGGGACCATTTTTCCTCAACAGGCTCAGGGCTGTATGCTTTTTCTAGAATGTGAATTTTCTTCATCGTCTGATCCCTAATAGTGTAGCAATTTGCGTTTGATTTTTCTTTATTTTTCTAATATTCAATAAAAACAGAATCTTCCCCTAATAAGCCTTCTATTTTCCTTAATAAATCTTCGGAAAACAGTAGCCCCTGGATATCCCTGGCCTGAACCACTATCCGATAGGAAGGAGGAATCTCAAGCTCAAAATACACAGGGCTATCTCCTTGACTTTGATCCAGCATGTCTTTGAGTTCCTCAAATACAGACTCTTCTATGCCGGGAAGAAATATCCTCAGGATCACTTTTTTAACCTGCTTCCGAAAAGCATCAGGCAAAGGCATGATCTGGAGAAGATGAATCCTTCTGTTTTCTCCCTCTCCCAAAAACTTACCTTTAACCCAGACAAGATGATCCTGCCTGAGGTGGTCATAATATCTCTTATAGTTATCCGGAAAAACCACAACCTCTATTCGTCCGCTCATGTCTTCTAAAATAAAAGTGGCCATTCTCTCATCTTTTTTAGTCTTAATGGATTTAATGGAGGAAATGATTCCTGCAAGGTGTATCTCACTTCCAAAATCCTTTTCGTCATCCAATTGATTTATGGAGTGGGAAACAAGCGTCTCCAACCGCTTCCCGAATTCGGCCAGTGGGTGTCCTGAGATATAGAATCCCAGGGCATCTTTCTCATAAGAAAGAGAAAGAGACTCATCCCATTCCGGCATCTGCTTCACTTCAGGAGGGATAGAGGGAGGCTCTATCTGGCTTTTTCCAAAGAGGAGGTTCTGTTTTGAGGATTTGGCTTTTTGAATTTCATGGCCATACGCGATCATCTCATCTATCATGTGAAACAGCTGGGACCTTTGCCATCCTAAGGAATCAAAGGCTCCTGCCTTTATTAAGCTCTCGATCACCTTTCGATTGACTGTTCTTGGATCAATCTCTTCAAAAATCTCAAAGGGCGAAGTAAACTTCCCTCTCTTATTCCTTGCTTGAATGAGTGAGCGAACCGCTCCTTCTCCGACATTCTTAACGGCTGACAGACCGAAGCGTATAGCATCCTTTACGACCGTGAAATTGAAATCGCTCTCATTAATGTCAGGGGGAAGAACGTTGATTCCCATCTCTTTACATTCATTGATGTATTTAACGACTTGAGAAGTGACTCCTCTCTCAGCCTCAGAAGTCAAGAGGGCTGCCAGAAAATAATCTGGATAATGAGCCTTGAGATACGCTGTGCGGTAAGCCAAATAAGCATAAGCAGCGCTGTGGGACTTATTGAATCCGTAGCCGGCAAAATATTTTATCTGATCGAAGATCTTTTTAGCTTTAGCCTGACTCAAGCCTTTCTTTTTCGCTCCCTGAATAAATCTCTGCATTTGGCCTTTCATCATTGCCGTTTCTTTTTTACCCATCGCCTTCCGCAAGATATCGGCTTCAGCCATGGAAAATCCTGCCAGATCGGTCGCGATCCTCATCACCTGCTCCTGGTAAACAATGAGACCCTGAGTCTCTTTCAGGGCTGGTTCCAGCTCAGGGCATTCATAGCTAATTTTTTCCGGGTGGTTTTTGCGTTTTATAAATTCATCCGTCATCCCGCTTTTTAAGGGTCCAGGCCGGTAAAGAGCGTTCAGTGCAATCAGATCACGGAAGTTTTCAGGTTTAAAATTCCTGAGCAGATCCTTCATTCCGTGGCTTTCAAACTGAAAGACACCATCTGTATTGCCTGCTTTGAAGGCCTCAAAAGTTTTCTCATCATCCAATGCGATATTCTTCAGATCTATTTTTTGACCTGTTTTTTTTTCGACAAGTTCAATTGTATCTTTAATAACGGTCAGATTGCGAAGCCCGAGCAAGTCCATCTTGAGCAGACCAATAGCTTCAATATCCTGCATCGGAAATTGGGTCGTAACTTCCCCCTTTACTGATTTGTACAAGGGCATGAATTCTACCAATAGTTTTGGTGCAATTACGATCCCCGCCGCATGAATGGATGGATGCCGAACCTGTCCCTCTAATTTCTGAGCGACGGACAGGAGGTGGGCAATTTTGGTATCCTTATCTCTCAGTTCTTTTAACTGGGGGACCTCCTTCAGCGCACCTTGAATCGTCGCCTCTGGGCCGAAAGGAGGAATCATCTTTGCAATTTTGTCCACTTCCGGGAGCGGAACTTCAAGAACTCTTCCCACATCCCTAACTGCCTGGCGGGCAGCCATCGTACCAAAGGTGATGATCTGGCTTACGTTTTCCTGCCCTCCATACTTCTTTTTGACATAAGCAAGAACCTCATCGCGCCTTCTTCCGCAGAAATCGATATCAATATCCGGGAGGCTTATTCGCTCTGGATTGAGAAACCTCTCAAAGAGAAGATCATATTCCATAGGATCAATATCGGTAATCCCCAAACTGTAGGAAAGCAGGCTGCCTGCAGCAGACCCTCTCCCGGGGCCAACGGGTATGTCGTTTTTTTTGGCCATCTGAATGAGATCCCAGACAATCAAAAAATATCCTTCAAATCCCATCTCCTTAACAAGCTTGACCTCCCTCTCCAATCTCTTTTCGTATTCCTCAATAAGAGAGGCCATCTCATCCTTCCCTTTTTTCTTGGCGATGACCTGAATCTGATTCTGGAAACCTTCTTTGACAACTTGATCAAAATATTCCCCTAAAGAGAATCCCTCCGGCGCCTTAAATTGCGGCAAGAAATATCCTGAAGAGGGAAAATCAAAATTGCACTGTGCGGCAATTTTGGCAGTATTCTGGATGGCGTCAGGGATTTCTGCAAAGATGTCTATCATTTCTGCGCTTGATTTAAAATAAAACTCGTTTGTGCTGAAGCGAATTCTATCCTGATCTGTTACCCTTTTGTTTGTCTGGATGCAAAGGAGGATATCATGGCTCTCAGAATCATCTTTAGAGAGGTAATGAACATCGTTTGTGGCCACTAGCGGGAGTTTGAGTTTTCGAGCGAGGCGTATCAGTAAAGGATTGTTTTTTTTCTGTTCCTCCAGGCCATGATCTTGAACCTCAATGTAAAAATCACCCTTTGAAAACAAAGAGGCATACTCAAGCGCTGCTTCCTCCGCCTTCTCCTCTTGATCCAATCCCAACAAGTAGTTAATCTCTCCTTTTAAACAACTGGAAAACCCGATCAATCCCTCGTTAAATTGAGCTAAAAGCTCTTTATCGATACGGGGTCTGTAGTAAAAACCCTCCAGATAGCTTTTGGTGATAAGCTGGCAGAGATTTTTATACCCCTTTTCATTTTTAACAAGGAGGAGCAGATGAAAGTGGACCGGCCTTTCTCTCCCGGGTTCTTTATCAAACCTGCTTTTTGGAGCAATATAGACTTCACAGCCCAGAATCGGTTTGACTCCTTTTTTCTTTGCCTGCTTGAAAAAGCTCACCGCACCGAATATATTTCCATGGTCGGTCAAGGCTACTGCAGGCATGTTATTTTTGTAAGCAGCTTCTACTAAAAGCGAAGTTTTTAAAGCACCATCCAGAATGCTAAACTCTGAATGGTTATGAAGATGAACAAACGAAAGTTCCATTCTTACTCCCACTCTATTGTTCCAGGAGGTTTAGAGGTGATATCATAAACCACACGGTTAACACCATCAACTTCATTGACGATCCGGTTCGATATTCGGGAAAGAAGCTGTGAGTCAGCAGGAAACCAGTCAGCCGTCATCCCATCCACACTCTGGACAAGGCGGACAACAACAACGCTCTGGTACGTCCGCCTATCTCCCATAACTCCAACTGATTTCACCGGGAGTAAAACCACAAATGCCTGCCATAACTTCCGGTAAATCCCTGCTCTTTTGATTTCCTGAAGAAGGATCTCATCGGACTTCCTTAAAAGCTCAACCCTCTCCGGTTTTATCTCCCCTACAATCCTTATGGCCAGGCCAGGGCCAGGAAAAGGGTGCTGAAAAATGAATTCTCTTTCCACTCCCAATTCCTCAGCCAGAGTCCTCACCTCATCCTTAAAGAGTTCTTTCAGGGGCTCGACGAGCTTAAACGGAAGCCGGGAGGGCAAGCCTCCGACATTATGGTGAGATTTGATGGAGGCCGAAGGCCCTTTCACAGGTTGGCTTTCAATCACATCAGGATAGATCGTACCCTGAGCCAAAAACTCAACCTCACCAATCCTCTCCGCTTCTTGTTTAAAAATGCGGATGAAAATCTTTCCGATGATCTTTCTTTTTCTCTCCGGAGATACGACCCCCCTGAGCCCTTCAAGAAATGATACAGAAGCGTCAACACCGGTGATATTGAGGGCAAATTTTCTGCGGAACTTCTCCATAAATTCCTGGTATTCCCCTTTTCTCAAAAGGCCAGTATCAACAAAAATACAGAAAAGATTGCGCTTTACAGCTTTTTGGAGAATAAGGGACGTAACGAGAGAATCGACTCCCCCGCTGAGCCCGCAGACGACTTTCCCTTCCTTAACATGCCGGCGAATCTCATCTGTTTTTTGTTCTATGAAAGAATCCATCTTCCATTCGGCTCTCAATCCGGAGAGTGAAAAAAGAAAATTCGACAAAATCCTCTTGCCCTGTTTAGTATGGATGACTTCTGGATGGAACTGCACACCAAAAATTCTCCTTTTCCGGTCTTCCATAACAGCTGCATGACAATGAGCAGTCTTCCCTGATACAATAAAATCTGGCGGAATCTCCTCCACCCTATCTCCATGACTCATCCAAACCTGATTCCCGCTCCTAACGCCTGCCAGCAAACCTTTTCTATCTGTAACCTCAAGGGAAGCAAAACCGTATTCTCTCTTTTTCGAGGGAGACACTTTCCCTCCTAAATGATAGGCCATAAGCTGCAAACCGTAGCAGACACCAAGAACAGGAATCCCCATCTCGAAAATCTCTTTAGAAGCACGGGGAGCTTCTCTTCCGTAGACACTCTGAGGGCCTCCGGAGAGGATGAGAGCAGCAGGATTTTCCTTTTTTAACCGGGCAGAGGAAACGTTGAAGGGCAAAATCTCCGAAAAAACTCCTAATTCCCTTATTTTTCTAGCAATTAACTGTGTATACTGGGAACCAAAATCAAGAATAACGACCTTATTCATGAGCAGATATTAGCACAAATTCGGAGACGGTTCTCTTTATTTATCCTGAATTATTCATAAAATATGCCGACAC
>JAGLWV010000291.1 GCA_023133225.1 Candidatus Aminicenantota bacterium
ATAAAATTGAGAACATGGAAGAAAGCCTGAATCATGGTTATGAGAAAAACAACATAACGAGCTCTATCATTGTAAATAAAATATGGTGTCGGCAGTTTTTATAAATAATTCAGGTACCCTGTATTGTTTTTCACTGCTATTCATTGTTATAATAGGAAAAATTTTTAGGCGAGTAAAATATGGAAGGTCAAATTCTTGAGGTATTAACCGCTGTAAGAGATTTTATTTGGGGGATCCCTCTCATCGTTCTCCTGGTAGGCACCGGGATTTTCCTTACCGTGATACTGAGAGGTCTTCAAATTAGAGGTCTCTTTTATTCTCTCTATATAGCTTTAATAAAAAGAAAAGAGGATGAGGAACAGGAAGGAGATATCTCTCACTTTCAAGCTCTCATGACGGCTTTAGCCGCTACGGTGGGAACAGGAAATATAGTCGGAGTATCACTAGCCATTGGAGTGGGCGGGCCAGGGGCTCTTTTCTGGATGTGGATCACCGGGATTTTCGGGATGGCTACTAAATACGCCGAAGCCGTCCTGGCTATAAAATACCGGGAAGTGGATGAATCCGGGACCATGAGCGGGGGTCCGATGTACTACATCTCAAAAGGACTGGGATGGAAATGGCTCGGGACACTTTTTGCCATCTTTGCTTCTATCGCCGCTTTCGGCATAGGGAATATAGTCCAATCTAACTCAGTCGCAGATGGTGTCAAAGCCTCATTCGGTATTCCTCCATGGATAACAGGAATTATTCTGGCAACGTTCACCGCTATGGTCGTGCTTGGTGGAATCAAAAGCATTGCCAAAGTCACACAATTCCTGGTTCCCTTTATGATCATCATTTATGTCACGGGAGCGTCCACCATTCTGGTCATGAAAATCTCCTTTATTCCTGAGATCTTCGCCCTCATTTTCAAACATGCGTTTACACCGACGGCTGCCGTAGGAGGATTCCTCGGAGCAACAGTGATGCATACAATGCGAATGGGAGTATCCAAAGGAGTCTTTTCTAACGAGTCGGGACTGGGTTCTGCCCCGATTGCCGCAGCAGCGGCAAAAACTCCCAATCCCGTCAAACAGGCTCTGGTTTCTATGACGCAAACCTTTATTGACACTCTTGTGGTCTGCACCATGACCGGCCTTGTTCTCCTCCTGAGCGGCCTCTGGAAATATGGCCCTGAACTCCAAGGAGCCAAACTCACCGTCCAAGCCTTCGATAAATTCCTTCCCTGGGGAGCAGGAGAATTCATTGTCACCGTGACACTGATATTCTTTGCCTATTCCACGATCCTCGGCTGGTGTTACTACGGAGAAAAATCCATCGAGTACCTGTTTAAAGAAAAAGCAGTAAAGACTTACAGAGTCATTTTTGTGATCTTCGTAGCTGTTGGAGCTATTTTAAAACTGGAAACTGTGTGGAGAGTGTCAGATATCATGAATGGGCTTATGGCTTTCCCCAATCTTGTCGGCCTCATCGGCCTCAGTGCAGTCATCGTCTCAGAAACAAATAAATATTTCTACAAAAAACACACATAGAACATTCTCTTCTCTCATTTACACACTATTCGTTTTGTGCTATGGTTTTAAGACAAAATATCTAGAGGAAAAAATGAGGGTACAGGCTCAACGAATACTTGTCAGTTCAGCCCGGAAGTTTATCAACACCGGTGCCTTATCCCGCCTCTGGAACTTAGTAAAAAATTTTCACGCTGCTGATATATCTTCCCTTATGGATCACCTCATCTTTAGAGATAAACTGATTCTGTTCAATGTTATTCTTGAAAAAGACGTGGAAAAGACCGGCGAAGTCCTGAGCGAAATAGATCCCGAAGATGCAGCCTCGATTATAAAAGAGCTTCAGTTAGAACAGATCACGGAACTTTTCCAGATCGTACCATCTGATGATGTAGCTTCAATTCTCGACCTTCTCCCCGACGATTTTAAAGAATCCATACTGAACGCGATGGAGGAGAAGCCTTCAGAAGACGTTAAAGGGCTTCTCCATTATGAAGAAGAAACTGCCGGTCGAATCATGTCTCCTGAATTCTATGCTTTGGATCACAACACCAATGTCTCAGATGCCAAAACAGCCATGCAGCTTGAAGGAGACGTGGAATCTGCTTTCTATCTCTATGCCGTAGATGATGAGAATCGTCTGGTTGGGGTTGTTTCCCTGAGGCAGCTTCTTTTTGCACCCCCCAATACTCCGCTCAGAGATATCATGGTCAAGGATGTCATAAGCGTTCATCCTGAAACCGACCAGGAAGAAGTGGCCCGTTATGTTGCGGATTACAATTTTGTTGCCATCCCTGTGGTTGATTCCGAAAGCACCCTAATAGGTGTCGTTACGGTTGATGATATCATCGACGTTATCGATAAGGAAGCCACAGAAGATATATATAAGATGGTTTCACTCGATACAACAGATAGAATTCAGGACAGTGCTTTTAAATCCATTAAAAAAAGGCTCCCCTTTCTCATGTTCAGCCTCATCACCGCTTCTCTTGCTCCCTTTGTTGTCAACCATTTCAAAGATACTATTAAAGAGTTTGTGACTCTTGCTGTTTTTTTGCCTCTGGTTATGGCATTAGGTGGAATTGCGGGAAACCAGACCATTGCAATCATTGTAAGGGAAATTGCCATCGGCCAGACCAATTGGCTCACGGCAAGAAAAGCTTTACTGAAAGAAATTCTGGTCGGCATCGGAAACGGAATTATTATCGGTTCAATCCTGGCAGTAGCCTCTTCTTTATTGATCCAAAATCCATATCTGGGCCTTATCTTAGGACTGGCTATCATTATAAACCTCTTCATCGCTGCCCTGGTGGGAACTCTCATCCCCCTCTTCCTGAAATTGATCAAACTGGACCCGGCGCTGGGTTCGGTTAATCTTCTCACCATGTGTACTGATACTATCGGCGTGCTTTCTTTTCTTGGCCTTGGTACAATATTTTTGGAATTCTTCGTCTGATCCTCCTATGCCCCTTGAACAATCTGAAGCCATAGTTTTGAGAAGCTTCACTGTTGGCGACCAGGACAAGATCGTCGTCTTTTTTGCGAAAAATAAAGGAATTATAAAAGGAATAGCCAAAGGGGCTCGAAAATTCGGCAGCCGTTTCGGGAGCAGCTTAGAACTCATGTCCGTGGTTAAAATCTTTTATTATGAAAAAGAGGGAAAAGATTTGGTTACTGTGAGCAACTGCGACCTGCTCGAATCTTTTTTTGAAATGCAGAAGGACCTTAAAACATCTTTCACTTTGAGTTATTTCTCCGAACTTATCGAAGAATTCTCTCCAACAAGAGCAAAAAATGATATTCTCTACCGCCTGCTGCTCTCTATCTTGCACACAGTAAAAAAGGGAGGAGATGTTAACTTTTTAACTCGATATTTCGAAGTCTGGCTTCTCAAGATCAGCGGAGTTCTTCCTGATTTCAAGAAATGCAAAAAGTGCGGAAAACCATTCACTAACCGCGGATGGCTGTCTTCAAAAAAAGACGGCGTTTTTTGCAACCAGTGTGCACCTCAAAAAAAAGAAGAGATCATGCCAGAATTGGGCGCGTTTGTTCAATGGACAAAAAAAAATCCTCCTTCACAAAAAGAACCCCTCCCCTTCTCTCCTCAGCAGCTTGAGGCAATTAAAAAAACGCTCAACAGTCTCATCATATTCCATCTCGAAAAAAAACCCAAAACTCTTCGATATTTATAATACTCAGAAAGGAACAGGAAACTTTTTAATAAAAAATCAATACAGAAAAGGGGACAGGAAACTTTTTAATAAAAAATCAATACAGAAAAGGGGACTGTCCCCTTTTTTTTCCCCTTTTCTTCACGTGTTTTCAAGCCACTTAGCCTGAGCTTTGTGTTGATTTTTTTGCAGAAAAGAATAAACTATAAATCTTCAACATCAACTTTAACAAAAAGGAGAAGGCATGGCTCAATGCAAAATATGCAACAAAGATATTGATATGAAAAATCCATATTTTGTTCTTTCCTTCAATAAAGAAACAAGCGAAGATGGAACAAAGAAAATCATTCAATCTGAGGAAGGGGCTATAATATGTGAAGAATGCGGCAGTGAAGGCATCAACTCTGTCCTTAGAAATTTGAAACTTATCAATGATGCTGATACTCAACTGAAAGAAAAGATGCATTTGCTAGAGGGATCAATAGATATGCTCCATTTGATGAAAGAATACAAAATCTCCGCGGAAAAAGTGGGGACAAAAAATCAATACCTAGCAAAATGTCCCTTCCATGACCAGGAATCATCTTTTCTGATCGATGCCGATAATAAGGAATATTTTTGTTTCTGCGAAGGCTTAGCAGGAGATATCTTTAGCTTTATCATTAATTACGACAGAGATGTTAGCCAAAAGCACACAACGTTGAAACAAGCTGTTGATATCCTGGCCGAAAAATTCCCGCTTCAATAGGCTTGAACACCAATCCTACCGCACCCGGCAATATCTATGATGACTCCTGCTCCACACCATATACACACCATTCTTTATAGGGCATATACATTCTAAGCACAAAGCTTATACTCAAAGATATTGGATCTTACAATAATTTTCCTTATTTATGATGGCTTTTCCGACAAAACTATCCTGAAACATTGTGTTTTTGGCTCTCTAACAGGAATTATATAGCGACTAAAAAATGCAGTTTATTCCCTTGAAATCTTTATTTTTTTATGCTATAAATTAGCAAAATAGTGGTATTTCACAATTTATCTTCTACTTTAACTACAGGAGGAGGATAATGAAGAAAAAAATTACACTCTTATCATGCCTATTTTTACTTCTTTTCACCTTTGCTGAATTCTCTCATTCTCAGACCGGCTCACTAGAAAAGATCGTTGTTTCTAAGGGAGCAACCGCTCTTGAAGTTACTATTATCTTATCCGGTTACACCTACCACCGCAATTTTGAGATAGCCAATCCCGGCCGGTTAGTTATTGATTTTATTGATATCACAAGAATCAAAGCTCCCCGCTCCACCAGGATCCGTGATTTTGGAATCGTCTCGATCAGAACGGGCAGGTTCAAGGCCAATATTGCCAGAGTTGTTTTTGATTTCATCGAGGCTATCACACCATATAAACTCGAGCCCAACCCCCGAGGAGTGACAGTAACATTTTGGAAAGAAAAACCACCCCAGATAGAAAAAGAGCGGATTATTCCTGAAAGAATTGAAATAGAACCTAAGGGTGCAACATGTGATATAAAGGTCATGCCAGCTAAAGCAAATCCGAATGATCCCATTACTGTGGATATGAGTGGTTCTCAGAATTCCAAATCCATGACAGTCGATGTCTTTAATTCGGATGGAGTTAAAATCGCAACTCAAGAACTGACACCAGATTCTCCAAAATGGGAGACAAAATTTGATCAACCCGGAGAGTACGTTTTCAGGGGAAAAGCCTTCAACCTTAAGCAGAAACCATCTGAAAATCCTTGTGAAGCAAAAATATACATCAATTATCCCCCAGTCGCCATTTTGGTTTGCAGCCCTCTTAAAGATGATATCGGGAAGCCCATCACCTTAAACGCTTCTGACTCAACTGATCCCGATGGAGATGTTGTTAAAGTTGATTTTGCACTTGTGGATAGTTCTGGAAATCTCATTGACAGATTTACAGATACAGAAAAGCCTTTTACCTGGCGAAGAGCATTCGGGCAAGCTGGTACCTTCGCTGCGACAGCCCTTGCTACCGATGATTTTGGAGCCGTATCCGAACCGGCAAGCGCTCAATTCCAGGTTAATCCTAAAAAAGTTAGTAAATTTCGCTTCAACATAGATTTAGGCGGTATGGCTGCCAGAACAGACGATACTTTTGCCGGATTCGCCATAGGCCGTATAGGTTTAGTCTATGAGATCGTTCCAGGTTCATTAGACTTTACCCTATCAGGTGGTGGAGGTTACGCTTCCTCAAACCTTCCTAGTATGTTTTCCTTCGGCATGTTTGACACAGTGTTTGATTTCCATATGGGCGGAGCCTTTCTTGGCTTAGGATGGGGTATCACAACAAAATATAAGGAAGCAAAAGCAGCTACTTACGGAGAAGCTGTTGCCCATCTCGGTGTTGATTTCTCGCAGAAGTTCAGTATCTACGTAGAAGGAAGAGGACCGGTAAGTAAATTGACTCATCAACATTACAGACTAACGCTCGGCATCAGATTTAAGTTGTAGTATAAAGAAGAGCAAATCTCGAAAAAAAAGGCCAGGGTAAATTCCCTGGCCTTTTTTTTATGAAACTTAAATTATCCCGATATAAAAAGAAGAGTTCTGGATTCCCGCTTCCGCGGGAATGACATCTTTCTTACCATGAGCTATGAGCCGTCAGCTATGAGCTTCTTCCTTAATATTCAGGTTAATTTATTTTAAAGGTCCGACAGCTGTCTCAACCGCTTCCAATATCTCTCCAGACTCAACAATTTCTTTTAACGAGTTGATATCGTCAAAGAGTGGTCGATCTTCCTCAAGATGTTCGACATATTTTCGGATGACTTCATAAGCAGCCTGTACTCCTTTACTCGGCTTAGCGGGTTTGCGAAAATCCACTGCCTGGGCACCAGCCATCATTTCAATGGCAAGCACGGCTTGAGCATTGTCAATAATCTGGTGAGTTTTGAGGGCTGTGGTCATGCCCATGCTGACAAAATCTTCCTGGTCGGCAGCAGCGGGTATAGAACCTGTGGCGGCCGGATGGGAAAGGATTCTGTTCTCGCAGATCAATGCGCCAGCCGTGTATTGTGAGAGCATCAGCCCTGAAAACATTCCAGCTCCTTTGGTTAAAAAAGCAGGAAGCCCCATACTCAAATGGGGATTCATCAATCTGTTTGTTCTTCTCTCAGAAAGGACAGTCACTGTGGTTACAGCCATACCCAAAAGCTCAAGGGCAAAAGCCATAGGAGTTGCTTGAAAATTAGCCCCGGAAAGAACCAATTTTTCCTCAGGAAAAAAGGTGGGATTATCGGCGGCACCATTAAGTTCAATCTCTATCATATAGCGGGCCCACTTGAGAGCATCGTGGGCCGATCCGACAACCTGAGGTGTGCTCCGCAGACTATAAGAATCCTGAATCTTTTTTCCTTTCTGAGCTAAGAGTTCGCTTCCCTCGGTAATGCGCCTGATGTTTTCGCTGGATTCAATCGCTCCCGGATAACCGCGAACTTGATGCAGTCTCTCATCAAATGCATTCATATTGGCGTTGAGAACTTCCAAGGTTATGGCTGCAGCGATCTCTGAATTTTTTATCCAGCGCGCCGTATCATATATCTCTAATGCACCCAGTCCTGCAATTACATTGGCACCGTTAATCATGGCTAAGCCATCTCGGGCCTCTAAGACAATGGTAGGAATCCCAGCTTTAGCCATCGCTTCCTTTCCAGACAACCTCTCTCCCTTATAGAAAGCTTCGCCTTCTCCCATGGGCACGAGAGCCATCTGAGCCATAGGAGAAAGATCGCCGCAAGCCCCGACCGATCCCTTCTCACACATGACAGGTGTGACTCCTTTATTCAACATTTCCTTCATCGTCTCTACGACAATATACCTGAGGCCTGAATGGCCGTGGCAGTGGCAGTTTATTCGGCCCAGGATTGCAGCCCGGACGACTTCGATCGGCATGGGCTTACCGTATCCTGCTGCATGGCTGTAAATTAAATATCTCTGGTATTTTTCCAATTGCTCCTGAGGAAGGACAACCTCTGAAAGCTCTCCAATGCCTGTATTGACGCCATACATGACTTCATTCTTCTTTATTTTATCCTCGAGAAGGTCCCTGCACTTCTCAATTCTTCCAACAGCATCAGGATGGATTTTAATGCTTTCGTTTTCTCGAGCAACACGGACTACCTTTTCTATAGTCATGTTGTGACCATCTATGGTAAGAGTCATAACTATTCCTCCTGTCTGAATTATTTATAAAAACTGCCGATACTTACAGTTAATAGTATGATACCCGCATATTATCATGCTTTTTCAGTTGACCAAAGGGATCGCATTTTTTTTAGTTTCTTTTTCTTCTATCGGCATTTTTTACCCTCCGGGCGAGCCGATCTTACCGCATCGGCTTCGTTGCTGCCCATTCGCAGTAGATCACTACAGCTTCATGGGCTGCGGCCTTGCCGCTACAGCAATCTCAACTCGTAAATAATCCAGACTGTCTGAATTATTTATAAAAACTGCCAAAACCTCTATTTACAATTATTCTTACTGAGAGGTTCTGAAAACCCATTATTATATTACATACTGATTAAATCAAAAAGCTTTTTTTGTTTTTTTGTTTTCAGTTGACATATATTATAGGGCAAGATATAAAGTATAACTGCAATTCAAGAATACAATTGGAGGTCTACGAATGGCAAAAGAAATGAAAAACATCATGGTCACAGGAGCAGTTGGCCAGATTGGCTCCGAATTAACCATGGCTTTGAGAAAAAAATATGGCAATGACAACGTCCTGGCTACAGGACACAGAACTGAGCCTACACCCGAGCTTCGAGACTCCGGTCCCTTTGAATTCATCAATGTCTCTAAAAGGGAGACAATAGAAGAGGTCGTTAAAAAATACAACATCGATAC
>JAGLWV010000292.1 GCA_023133225.1 Candidatus Aminicenantota bacterium
CTCCTTTTTTATGCCCTTTTTTCCTCAGTTCCTCCACTCTCTGCTAGATATCTCTTAAATGCATGCCTAGGCATTCATATGCTTCCTTCGCTTTAATATTTCCTTTTATTCCAATATCTAAGAACAGATTCAGTGTCTCCATAAGAGAAAGATTTAGGATTTCGCAGGCCTTTCTTAGAGTCAATTTTCCATTCTCATAAGCTCTTGCCACATAATATTCAAGGCCTATTCTGGCAAGCTTTCTCAATGATTGAGACTCCTCAATCTTTTCCATCTTTGAGATATACTTCATGGCTTTTTCTATCTCATCCGTTATTCTTATAGATTTTACTCTCATTTTTTCCCCTCCAAAAATATTCTTGCTGCCATATACTCATCATCACTAATGAAAGAAGCCAAAGCTTCGAGTTTTTTACATGCTTCTTCAAAGTTGATAATTCCTCTTTTAAAAAGTAAGACAATAAACACAGAGGGAATAATATAGTTTATATTTGCCAATTTAAGTATCTTTATAAATCTTGAGTCAAAAGTGCTAACTGGCTGTGGGAAGAAAGATTTTTTGATATATTTTATTAAATTCTGATTTCAAGCTTTCATTGAGCATTTCGATCAACGGCTGCTGCTTCAAATCTGAATCCCGGATAATTTCGTGATAAGAGACCGTGCCCATGATTAAATTTTGCGAAAATTGGCTGCTGAGCCATCGCTTTTGTTGCTCATCCTGGATTTTGTTCCCGATGATTCCGAAGGATTCGATTCCTATTTCTCTGGCCAGGTTCATGATTGTTTTTGCTGTAACGATGCTCCGAGAGCTGGATTCAACAACGATTAGCATTCTGTCGACCGATTGAGCAGTGGCTCTTCCCAGGTGCTCGATTCCTGCTTCCATGTCCACAATGACAATTTCTCGGCGGCTGAGAATGATTTCGGATAGAAGGCTTCTAAGCAGGACATTTTCAGGGCAGGCACATCCGTCTCCCCCTTTTTGTGAGCCACCCATGATCAGCAATTTTATGCCTTTAAATTTGATTGAAAATTCATCGGGAATGTCTTTAACAGTTGGGTTGAGCTTGAATAGCTGGCCAAATTGGCGGGGTTTTGCCCCTGTTCTCTCTTGTATGAGTTGGCGTTGCTTGGAGATGGGGACGATTGAAGCAGCCTGCTCTTCAGGGATTCCTATTGCCGATGCTAAATTGGAATCAGGATCTGCATCCACGGCTAACACCTGATACCCATCCTTTTTGAAATAATGGGCGAGGAGGCCTGCTATGGTTGTTTTACCTGTCCCGCCTTTGCCGGTAATCGCTAATTTCACAATTTCTCTTTTATTTGGTCTCCAAATTAGTAATTTATCATGAATAATTATATAGACATAGATTTTATTATTAAATAGGAAGCACGTATTTTTTTAATGAATTAGGTTTGATTCCTTAAATAAAAAAGGGGACAGGCAACTTTTTTAATAAAAAGGGGACTGTCCCCTTTTTTAACACCTTTTTTAAGGCAATGGTATAGATCGTGAAGCGCTTACTCTTACTTGATTTTTTTCTCCAGTTCTTCGACTTTCTTTTTCAGTCCTCTTATGTCTTTGATGAGGTCATGGAGCCGGGACAGCAAGGCCTTTGTTTTCCGCCACTCTCTAATGTTCTGATGGGGAAAGCCGGCTACGATCGAACCGGGAGGGATATCTTTTGTGACTCCTGTTTTGGCGGCCATGATTGCTTTGTCTCCGATATGGATATGGTCGCCCACACCGGCCTGCCCACCCATGATGACGTTTTTCCCAATTTTTACGCTGCCGGATATTCCTACCTGTCCGGCCAGAATACTGTTTGGACCGATCTCAACGTTGTGGGCGATCTGAACCAGATTGTCGATCTTCGTTCCTTTTTTAATGATGGTTTCTCCAAGGGACGCACGGTCTATGGCCGTGTTTGCTCCCACCTCCACATCGTCCTCGATAATGACCGTTCCAGTCTGTGGGATCTTGATGTGTGAGCCGTCTTTATCTTGAAGGTAGCCAAAACCGTCCGAGCCGATCGAAGCTCCGTTGTGGATGATGACACGATTTCCGATTCGGATCTCCTCCCGGATAGAAACATGAGAGTGGATAACACACTCTTTCCCGATCTTAACCCCAGGATAGATGGCAACAAAAGGGAAAATGACCGTTTTTGCCCCTATGCTGACCCCATCTCCGATGTAAGCGAAGGCTCCTACGGCAACCTCTTTTCCTGTTTTCGCCGAGGGGGAGACAATGGCGGAGGGATGGATTCCGGGCTTTAGGCGGTAAGGTGAGTAAAAAACCTCTACGGCTTTTATAAAAGCAAGATGAGGGTTCTCTGATCTTATGACCGGGATCCTGCCCTGTTTTTCTCCGGCAGGAATGATGGCGGCCGATGCCCTACTCTCTTCCAGAAGAGTGCGGTATTTGGGATGGGCGAGGAAAACAAGGTCTCCTTCTCCGGCCCGCTCCAGGCTTGAAACTCCCCGGATCTCTGTCTTTCCATCCCCCTCAAAAGTGCAGGATAGCAGTCCGGCAAGTTCCTCCACACTCATGGATGGATGATTCTTCTCAGGATTTTGCTTCATCGATTCGTTCATTCAAGACAGCGGCTAACTCTGCCCCCCAGAGCAGGATGAAAAGTGAAAAGGTTAACCAGAGGAGGAAGAAAATAATCGAGGTTAGAGTCCCCTGCAAGAGTCTGGAGAGGATTATCCCTACGGCAGAGAAATGAGCCACATAAAAAACAAATATTCTTTTAAATATTTCCCAGAGAAGGGTGGCTATTGCCGCGGCGATGAGAGCAGCACGGGTATGAACCTTGATCTCCGGGATATATTTATAAAGCATGTAGAAAACAAAGAAAGTAAGGGTGAAGGGAATCAGGTATTGAAGAAAGAAATTATCGACAAGCGAGACCACCTTGGGGTTGATGTATTTAGCTACGAGGGGGCTTGCCGTGATCGCATGGTGGATAGCTGTCCAGATAGCTGATAT
>JAGLWV010000293.1 GCA_023133225.1 Candidatus Aminicenantota bacterium
TTCTTTTCTTGAATTCCTTTTGACTTTCTATCGGCATTTTTTACCCTTCGGGCGAGCCGATCTCACCGCATCGGCTTCGTTGCAGCCCATTCGCAGTAGATAACTACAGCTTCATGAGCTGCGGCCTCGCCGCTACAGCAATCTCGACTCGTGAATAATCCAGACTAATTTTACAAATCTTGTAGGAATAGTGAACCTTTTTGCCTTTTGTTGCGTCTATATATATATGAAAACGAAAATAAATGAAAGAGGAGAATAAAATGAAGTTCAGAGAAAAAACTGCAATCTTTATCGTGGCAGTCCTAATAACTTTTGTGGGGTTTAGCCTAATTGCTGCTCCCTCAGAATCTATGCTTAGAATAGGGAAAGAAGCTGGTAATGAAATTATTGCGAATTATCTGGCCAAGGCAGCAAACAATTCAACCGTTTCCTGTTTTGTGAAGTGATAAACATTTCTTTTACTAACGGCGTTTTTGGAACTTGAGAACCTGTTCAAAAGTAAGATTCATTATCGGATACCTTTTCCAGTCTTTGTAATCGAAATGCCACCATTCATGTAGATATACAGTAAATCCCTGTTCCTCCATAGCATCACGCAGGAGATCACGATGCCAGCGCTGCAGCGATGTCCCGCCAAAATAATTGACATTAGAACGGCTGGACATCTCATCGTATCCACCAACCACCTGGACCGGGCGGCGTGTGTTCAGGTTATAGAGCGTCAAATCCACAGCAGCACCCCGGTTGTGACGTGAGCCCTGGGCGGGATTGGCTACAAAAATCTTCTTATCTTCAGGAGTCGCATCCCAGAATATTTTGGTTACATACCAGGGGCGGTAGGCATCATAAATCAGCAGCCCAAATCCTTTTTTCCTCAAGTTCTTATGAGCTCGAAGCAGTGCTTCGGCTGCCTTCCTTTGCAGAAATGCTTTGGATCTCTTGTAAAAACGCGTACTCATGAAATTATTGGTCTTAGCATACCGGATATCGAACCTGATGGTACGGTCCAGTTTGGAAAGATCCACAAGGTCAGTCGGTAAAAATCTACCTTCCTCCCGTGGAGGTTGAGCCTGGAGTGCAAGTTCCCTCAATTCTTCGATCGGCTTGACAGGAGTGATTGTAAAGGTCTCACCTTCTTCTGTACTCACTGTCCTGCGTTTGAAGACGACATTTGCCGCTTCCACCTGCGTGGCTCGACGTCTCTTGTCTCTGGTGAAAATCAGTTTTTCCCCTTGGTAGAGGCCATAGTCGGGAAAGGCATAGGTGTTATCTGATTTTCTTTCCAGAGGATAGGAAAAGAACCATTCGATTTGCACGTGGAGCTGTCCTTCCTTTTCCAGAATGTAAAGAGTGTTGTGATCCCATCCGTACTCACCGATTAATCCTCTCATATGCCAGGGTATAAGCTCTGGCTTTGGGACTTCCTCCCGCATGAAAGTTTTGCCCTCAACGAGAAGTTCTTCCCCCCTGATAACAATCTCCGGACCATAGACATGCCTATCGTCTACTACTAATCTGTTTCCTAGAGATTTAAGCTCCATAAAGAGCTCCCTTTTCATCATAAAAAGCCGGCCGTTTCGCTCCACAAGATCAAATCTCTGTTCATCTCTTTCATAGCGGCCCTTTAGGCGGCGCGCCAGTGAAGGATTAACAGGTTTGGTCAGTTTCATCTTTGGAAGCGGTTCTCCCTTGCGAACAGCCAGCATGAGCTTGAGAGCATGGTCAGCAATGCGTTTAATGACCGAATTGGCTGCATCCATGGTTGTCACCACAGAAACGCCAAGCTTTGCTTCAGGAAGAGCAGACAACTGAGTCGCGAAACCGTAAATAGCTCCACTGTGACCGACACAGCGAAAGCCCTCAAACTCTGAAATATTGAAACCGATGCCGAATCCTTCCTTCTCTTCGGGCTTGGAAAATTGCGGTGTCCACATCACCTCAAATGTTTCTTTCTTCAGGACCTTTTCCTCGGGACCTTTTCCTCCGTTAAAAAGGACACTGAGAAATCGAGCCAGGTCGGTCACCGTAGAGTACAAACAGCCTGCTGGAGCCATACCTAGCTCGAAGGTGGGTGCTTCAAAGATCCGTCCGTCATGAGTCCACATAAAAGCCTTGGCTAAATCCTTTATTATCCGCTCCTCAGGTTCGAAGGAACTCTTTACAAGCCCCATAGGCTGAAGCACCGAACGGTTGAGGTACTGAGGGAAAGGCTCTTTCTGTGTGGATTCAAGGACAAAACCGACAGCGGCAATGCCTGCGTTTGAATACTTTGTTTGATCTCCGGGCTTATAGACCAATTGTGTCTTATTCAGACTCTCTACAGTCTGGGCGAGTGAGAATTCCGCAGGATCAAAATAATTCCCGGCAGGTGGCTCCCGTACGAGCCCGGAGCGATGCGACATAAGGTGTCTGAGAGTAATAGGCTTCTTAAAAGGATTTTTAGGCTTAAAATCGGGAAGGTACTGGATCACGGGAACATCAAGTAAAAGATCACCATGCTCGGCAAGCTGCATTATGGCGATATCCGTGAAAAGTTTTGATACAGAACCTATGCGGTAAACCGTCTCCATGGTAGCAGGGATGTTCTGCTCAGGATCAGCCATCCCGAATCCTTCTGCCCATACGATTTCCTGGTCATCCACAAGTGAAAGAGAAAGAGCGGGGAGCTGCTTGTCACGCATTTCATGATCAATAACTCTTTTTAATTCAATAGATACAGCATAATATTTTTCAGAAGGACCGATAACAGTCTGCTCTTTTTTGCATGAGGTGAGAGAAAAACAGTTTAAAAAGAAAAAGACGAAAAATATCTTAAAGAATAAACTCGAGCTCAGGCGCTTCATTTCCACACTCCCAATTTTTTTATGCATTC
>JAGLWV010000294.1 GCA_023133225.1 Candidatus Aminicenantota bacterium
TGTCCCGGACAATTTTAAAAAACGGGAACTGTTCTCCATTTTTGTACCTCTTGTTTGTCAACTGAATGGTGCTTGTGTACGTTTATCTATATAGAAAAGAGAAAAAATGTGGTTTATGATGTATATAGAAGGATTTTTTATAGATAAGCAGACGAAAGAACTCTCTAGAGATAAAAAAGAAGAATCATGGAAGAGATAGCGACAATTCAATTAGCCAGAGATGGAAACACGGAGGCATTGAGACTCTTGTTTGATAAAAATAGGAAAAGAATCTTTTCCCTGGCTTACCAGTATGTCAGAAACTCCGAAGATGCCGAGGACATTCTCCAGGAAACATTCATCAAGGCCTACAATTCTCTGGATAAATTTCACCTCCAGGATGGAGCAAGCTTTTCTCCCTGGCTTTACCGGATCGGCATCAACTGCAGCATCGATCATATAAGGCGGAATAAAAGAAGAAAAGAGCATTCCTCACACATAGATAACCTGGAGAACATATCCTCCCACAATTCAAACTCAGACCCTGAAGAGACCAGAGGAAAAACAGAGATGCGGGAGAAAATCAATCAAACTATAAATAAATTATCAGGCCGGCAGAGGATGATCTTCATCCTCCGTCACTATCAGGATCTCACTACCAAAGAAATCGCAGGATACTTGAACTGCACAGAAGGCAGTGTGAAAAGACAGCTCTTTCGAGCGGTCCAAGCCATGAAACAGCACCTCAAAGGCCTGGTTATGGAGAAGGGCTATGAAATGCAAGAAGTCTAAGGAAAAAATCGTCTTATACCTTTACGGCGAGTTGAGCGAAAAAGAGAAAACTGAGGTGGAGAGCCACATCAAGGAATGTCCCGAATGTTCCAGGGACCTCGCCTACACCAAAAAAGTCTTCAAGGCCCTGGATAAGGCTAAAGAGGAAATACCCGATGCAGACTGGGATAAATGCTGGGGAGAAATAGGCAACGGGACCGAGAAAAAAACCGGCAGACAGAAAAGGTTCCTTTTCCTTCCCCAGTGGGCTTTTGCCGCAGCAGCGGTGATGCTCATTTTTATTGCGGGAATCTTTATCGGAAAATACTGGTTTTTCCCGGGCCAGAAATCCCCGCTGCAGCAGACTGTATCTTCAGAGTCTCTCAAACCCTTGCTCAAGGAATATTTCGACAGCCTCAAGCCGGTTCTGGTTGAATACGCAAATTACACTCCCTCTGAGAAAGGCGAAGAGACCATTACTATGGATAAAGAGGTTGCCCGCGGTCTCCTTCTTGAGAACCTTCTCCTGAGAAGAATCGTCGCCAAATTCGATCCTTCCCTCGGACAGTTCCTGGAAGACGTGGATATTGTCCTCATGGAAATTGCCAACCTTAAAAAAGAAGACAGGAGAACTCCCTCCTTGATCAGGGAGCTTATCCATCAAAGAGAGATTCTTTTCAGGATGGAAATGTTAGAAAAAATTTAAGGAGGATATAAAATGAAAAACATCAAATTGATCTCACTGTGTTTGGTCTTTTTCTTGATCTTCGGCGGTATGCTTTCCGCCCAGAAGACGGAGGCGGAAAAAGAAAAGGCCCGCCAACTCTACGAGAAGGCTAAAAAATTTATCTATCAGAAAAATTATGTGATAGCGGTTGATACCTTAAAGCAAGTAATGAAAAATTATTCAAAAAGTGTCTATCTGGATGACTCCCTCTACTGGATAAGCTACAGCATGCACAAATACAGCAGCGAGCTGGATAGCCTGGAGAAACAGCTCAAGATGCAGGAAGAGGCTGTGACCTATCTCAATTCCCTGATCAACAATTATTCTTCAAGTTCCTGGGTAGATGAGGCAAAGATCCTCAGGATCGAACTTGCCGAAGACCTGTACAACAAGGGTCTGGGTAAATACAAGACATATATAAACGACAGCGCAGGACAGGTAATAATATATGACCCAGAAAAAGCTAAAAAAGCAGAAGACCCTGATACCGAGTTGAAGCTGGTTGCCTTGAGTGCCCTTATGAACATGGATGCGGAGAAAGCTTTTCCCATTTTGCAAAAAACTCTCAGGGATAACAAAAACCCGAAAATCAGAGAAAGAGCCCTGTTTGTTCTCAGCCAATCCAAAGATTCGAAAGTCGTTCCCTTAATGGTTGAGCTGGCGACCAAGGACCCGGATAAAAAGGTCAAGGAAATGGCTATTTTCTGGCTGGGACAGCGAAGAGGGAAAGAAAGCATCGATGCCCTTATAAAAATTTATAAGGGAGCGACCGATTCAAAAACCAAAGAAAAATTGATTTTTTCCATGTCTCAAAACAAAAGCAAAAAAGCCCAGAACAAGCTGATAGACATCGCTAAAAACGAGAAGGATGCAAAGGCAAGGGAACAAGCTATCTTCTGGCTCGGGCAGAAAAAGGATGATGCAGTGATTGCCCTTCTTATCAAACTTTACGACGGCGAGACCGACCGAAGGATCAAAGATAAGTTGATCTATGCTTTTTCTCAAAGCAAAAAAACAAAAGCCACCGACAAGCTCTTTGATATCGCTAGAAAAGAAAAGGATGTGAAGATAAGGGAACAGGCTATCTTCTGGCTCGGGCAGAAAAGAGACGATAGAACTCTTGAACTGTTCATTCAACTCTACAACGAGTCAGCCGATATGAAGATCAAGGATAAACTGATTTTTGGATTCTCTCAAAACAGAAGCACCAAAGCCATAGACAAATTGTTTGATATAGCCAAAAACGACAAGGATGTGAAAGCAAGGGAACAAGCTATCTTCTGGCTCGGGCAGAAAAAGGACGACAGAATTCTTGATCTGCTTATTCAGCTCTATGATGCCGCAACCGATTCGAAGCTCAAGGATAAACTGATTTATGGATTCTCCCAAAACAGAAGCACCAAAGCCAGAAACAAGCTTTTCGATATAGTGAAAAACGACAAGGACATGAAAGCGAGAGAACAGGCCATCTTCTGGCTGGGGCAGTATAAGGGTGATGAGATAGTGGATATCCTTGCGGATTTTTACTTCAAAGCAGACAGCGCGAAGATCAAGACGAAAATAATCCATTCCATTTCCCAGAACAAAAGCGAAAAGGCGATTGACAGATTGATCGAAATAGCCCGCAAAGAGAAGGATATAAAAGTGAAGAAACAGGTGATCTTCTGGCTGGGACAGTCCAAGAGTGAAAAAGCCATGAAGTTTCTCAGAGAAATCATCGAGAAATAGGAGAGAGACAAACATGAAAAGCATAAGAAAGCGTGTAGGGACAGCGGTCATTGCCGCCCTTCTCATCTGGATCGCCTCTCCCCTTGTTGCTGAAGAGGCTCCGGACTTTTTGAAGGGAAATGTTCATCTTCTGGATAAAGCAAAGCTCTCCCTGGCGAAAAAATTCGCTGCGGCTGAGAAAGAATTTAAAAAGTCAAAGAGAGGAGACACTTACTTTACAGGATATGTTTTTTTGAGCAGGCACGATATTAACATGGGCGGAGAGTATTATAAGACAGGACCGTACAGTGTAACGGTTAAAGATAACGACATTAAGATGCGCAGGATTTCCAAATGGGGAAAGAGCGGCGAATCCTTCAGCACAAAAGAAGGGGGAGAACCTGCGGGCCTCCTTTTCCTTCACAGGGTTTCGAGGAACAAGGGAGAAATCGTTGATGTCCGTATAATCGACCTGGACCGCACCTTTGAATTCAAGGAAGAGCCGGTCTACTGGCTGGGTGAGGCCGATAACGATAAAAGCCTCCAGTTTCTTGAAGATAGGTTCAAGGCTGGAGGCACTGACCTGCAGAAAACGATGGTATGGATCATCAGCTCTCATGATAGTTCAAAAGGCCCTGGCATTATCCGGCGTGTGGCCCTGGGAGATTATGCGACAAAGGTGAGGAAAAGCGCCATCTTCTGGCTGGGGAATTACAAAGACAAAAAAAGTCTCGGTTACCTCAAAGAAATATCCAATAAGGTCAGGGACACAGAGCTTCGAAAACAGGTGGTGTTTGCCATCCAGCTCAGTGACCAGGAAGAGGCGTTAAAGGAACTGGTAAAGATCGCCAAGACTTCCCGGAGTCAGAAGGTCAGGAAGAGTGCTATCTTCTGGCTCGGGCAGAAGGCTTCAAAAGAATGCATCAAAGCTTTAAAGGATATGGTTGAAGAATCGGAAGATGTCGATGTGAAAAAATCTGCGGTCTTTGCCATAAGCCAGCTTCCCAAGGAAAAGGCTGTGCCGATACTCATCGATATAGCCCGTACGAACAAAAGCCCTTCAGTCAGGAAAAATGCCATTTTCTGGCTCGGGCAAAAAGACAGCGATGAAGCCCTGAAATTCTTTGAGGAAATACTGCTGAAGAAGAAATAAAAAAAAGAAGCTCATAGCTGATGGCTCATAGTAAGAAAAGATAATAAAAAAGGGGACAGACCCCTTTTTTCGAAAGGAAAAAGGGGTCTGTCCCCTTTTTTTTCCCTTTTTTCAAACAGGCCAGGAACGGGGGAAGAAAATTTTCTCATATAGGTTTAAAGCATAGCGATCGGTCATGCCGGCTATAAAATCCCCTACCCTCTTTTCCAGGGAATCTCCCTTGGGAAAGGACCTGATATTATCATCCGGGTCTTTGATGAGGTGATTGTACAAGTCTGTTAAAATCTTCTCCGTCTTCACAAGTTCTCCTCTGGATTGAGGATTATAATAAACTCTCTCATACAAGAAACCACGCAGCTCTTTCACCGCTTCCATGATCTGCGGGCTCATAGCTATCTTCTCCAGATCTGTCTCCAAACTGCTCAGAACCACATCCTCTACCATTTTACCGATCCGGTGGGCATGCGACTTGCCCAGTAATTTGACAAGCTTGGAGGGAACATCTTTCTCTTTTATCACGCCGGCTCTTACAGCATCATCGATGTCGTGATTAACGTAGGCAATGACATCGGAAACTCTGACCACCTGTCCTTCAAGTGTCAGGGGCATATCCTGCTCTTCCGCATCCAGTATTTCTCCCTTGCCTTTTGAATGCTTGAAAATGCCGTCCCTGACTTCAAAGGTCAGGTTCAATCCCTCTCCCTCATACTCAAGCATTTCCACTACCCTGAGGCTCTGCTCGTAATGGCTGAAGCCGCCGGGAACGAGTTTGGCCAGAGTCTCCTCTCCGGCATGGCCGAAGGGAGTGTGGCCAAGGTCATGCCCCAGAGCGATGGCTTCGGTCAAATCCTCATTCAAACGCAGGGCTTTAGTGATGGTGCGGGCTATCTGGGAGACTTCAAGGGTATGGGTCAGCCGGGTTCTGTAATGGTCTCCGAAGGGGGCGAGAAAGACCTGGGTCTTGTGCTTTAATCTGCGGAAGGATTTACAATGGATGATCCGGTCCCGGTCCCGCTGGAAGGCGGTCCTTAAAGAATGAGGCGATTCGGGACGTTCCCTTCCCCTGGAGCCGGAGCTTAAACAAGCCCTTGGCGATAATGTAGCCTTCTCTATTTCTTCGAGTTTTTCCCGGATGCTCATTGTTTTCATTCAATCAATAAAAAGGCATAGCGGTTCATCTGCTGGGCATAATCGGAGAGAACCTGAATCGGATACCCGAGACCTCTAACAGTAGCATAAACATCGATACACATGGCTTCAGGGGTAGGGCGCGCTAATTTTGGCTCCTTACATTCCCCTTTCACGCCCGGACACTCCTGGCAGATATTGCAGCTATCCAGAAACAGAAGGAAGGCTTTCTGAAAACCGGATATAAAAACTTCCCTCTCGAGTTTCAGGAGCTTCAGGTTGATTTTTTTTGTCCAGGCAAATCGGTCTTCGGGCTTAGCGAGTTTTTTTCCGAAATGAAAGACGGTTGCATCACTGTATTCGTTAAAATACTTTTCACATTCGGAAAAAGATGGAACATTTGGAGGGCAGGTGGCTGTTTTTCCATATTCATCGCAGCCGAACATGCACTTCATGCGTACCCAGTGGGCGATCACGATTTTTTTTGTATCTATCCACTTGAAATCAGTGAAATTGTAGGCTTGAAATATCTTTTCCAGCTTTTTACGGTCAATCATGAATATGCCTCTTTCGAAAACGGATTTTTATGGTAGCACATTATATCACAATTGATGATGAAGAAAAAAAGGAGGGAAAAAAGGGGACAGGCAACTTTTTAATAAAAAAGTAGCCTGTCCCCTTTTTTGTCCTGTCCCCTTTTTTGGCCCCTGCCCTAATTTATCGCTTCTTTTGAGACATTTTAAACTTTTATAACTTGTATATTTTTGTATAATTGAAATACAATTGGCTTTTAAGTATGAATCAAATAAAAATAAATAGGGAAATAAATAGGTATTGTGTCCCCCTATTTATTTTAAAGGTTTGATCCCAATGTCGATGTCGGTGATTGAAGAAAATGTAAAAAAAATACTGGAGGAGCTCCCACCCGGAGTCGAGCTTGAGGCTGCAGCCAAGACGAGAACGCCGGAAGAGATTCTTCAGGCTGCGGAGGCAGGTGTACGGATCTTCGGCGAAAATTATGTCCAGGAAGCGCTGGCAGCCATCAATGTTGTAGGACACAGAGCAAAATGGCACTTCATAGGTCACCTCCAGCGAAACAAGGTTAAAAAGGCCGTCGAGATATTCGACATGATCGAGACAGTTGATTCCCTTGATCTTGCCAGAGAGATCGAAAAAAGGTGCGGCCAGCGGGAAAAAATCATGCCTGTTCTCATAGAGATAAACAGTGGCAAAGAGCCACAAAAATTCGGCGTTCTTCCAGAAGATGCCGAAGAACTCATCAGGGAAATATCGG
>JAGLWV010000295.1 GCA_023133225.1 Candidatus Aminicenantota bacterium
CTTTAATAGTGTATTTCTGCTTACCATTACCATTGTATTTCTGTTTACCATTGGTTGTGTATTTCAGTTTACCCTTTCCACCTTTCCTCACCTAAGCAATATATCTTATAAAATCTTTCGGATATATTAGGTACCGTGGGGGGGGGTAGACCCCCGTTGACCCCTTGAGACCTTGAGGAGGTGAAGAGTACCTTGCCTACATATCTACACTATATTTTTTTGGAAAAAGGGATTAAAAAGGTAGGAAAAAATTAGAAAAACCTTCGGATTTTTACAAAATATAAAAAGGTTGACAATGAGGTTATTCTATAAGATTAAATCTATATAGAAAAAAAGTTGAAATTATCAATAGCTTCACTTTTATAGAAGCAAATGGTTTGTTTTTCATCTGCACCATATTTGCAGATATTTATAATTTTTGACATTAAAGATTTCCAATGATAAAATTTGAGTTTATTGGAGGAAAATCTCTTATAAGGGGGGATATAACATTGGAATTCATTGATCCAGAAGTATTTGAGTATGCACTTAGTTTATTAGACGATGGAAAAATATTTGAAAATTTTGTTAATAGTTTTCTTAGTGAAATATTGGGGCATACATTCACTCCAGTTGGAGGGCTGCACGATCGAGGCATTGACGGATTAGAGTATTTATTTAATCAAAAAGAACGTAAACAATATATATTTCAGTCCTCGATTCAAAAGGATTGTAAAAATAAGCTTCATTTATCTCTAAAAAAGCTTAATGATAATAAAATAAGATTTGATAAGTTTTATTTTATTACAAACCGTATATTTCCTGAAATTGACAAAGAAACAGACCATCTTTATGAACAATATAAGAAACCAATTTATATTTATGACCTTAAGTGGTTATCTGCTCGTGTTAATCATAGCGAGGGAACTATAAGAGCTTATGAGGTGTATATTTCAGATCATTTTCATGAATTCAAAAAGCCTGGCAAGTCTTATATTTTTAGCAATCTTATTGATGATCCAAGACTTTTTGTCTTTCTGAGACAACAATGGGATGAAAGCAAAGGCGATCTTAAGACTGAAGAGATTCTTGCTGATACTCTTATATTATATTGCCTTGAAGGTACAGACCCTGACAAAAATCAAGTAAAGACAAATGAGGAAATCAAAAAAGACATATCAAAGTTAATCAAATTTAATCCCTCTTTATTAAGCGATACGATTGACAAACGATTAATTACACTTTCAGAAAAGCCTCGACAAATAAAATATCATACAAAACAAAAAGGATATTGTCTTCCTTATGATACTAGATTGCAAATTCAGGAGAGGAACTTTAAAGATAATGCTTTGTATAAAACATTTAAAACTCAAGTTAAGCATAAGCTAAAAAAATATCAAGGTAAAGAAAATATCAAATTAAGTGATAGTTTTTCTCTTATAGAAGCAATTATCAATAAACTATTTTATCAACAGGGATTAGAGTTTGCCGATTTCGTTTTAGAGGGTGAAAACCAAAGTGCGATTGAGAAAGACTTAGGGGATATCATAAGCTCCACGGTTGATGAGAGCTCTGTCGGATTAAAGAATAGAGAAGAAGTAAAATCATTATTATTAGTAACAATTCGTGATATTGTTTACAATGGGTCTTTCGAGCAAAAATTATTTCTAAAAAAATTGAGTAATACTTATATGATGTTATTCCTCCTCCAGTGTGATCCAAAATTATGCATTTATTTCAGTACTATGGCTTCAGAGCTAAATATCTATGTTGGAAATTCAATTCTTGTACCTGCACTATCAGAAATATTTCTTAAGCCAATCAATAAAAATCATTGTAATCTATTAAAAAAAGCAAGTGATTTAGGCGTTAAGCTGAGCATAAATAAAACAATATTAGATGAATTAGTTTCTCATTTCCGAATGATTAAGAACAAATATGAAGTAGAGTATAAAGATAATGAAGATATTTACTTAAGTGACGAGATGATGGTGCTTTATGTTGAAGACATTATGATAAGGGCGTATTTTTATGCAAAGCTGAGGGAAGAAGTAACTGATTTCGATGAATTTTTAGACAAATTTGTTACCCCAAATATGTCTAATGCTGAATACGAGCTTCTTGAATGGCTAGAAGATGAGTTTGGAATCAAATTCATTTCTGATGAATCACTTGAAATTCAAATTAATGCCGCAGATGAAAAGCTGCTTTATAAAGAATTAAAGAATCTAAAAAAGGACGATGTTAGAGCACAGAGCGATTCAAAGTTCGTATTGACTATATACGCAATAAGAGAAAAAAATAATGAAATGGATAGTTCTCACATCTTTGGCTATAAAACATGGTGGCTAACAAAAGATGTGCGCACACAAAGAGCAGTAAGGAATGTATTTAATGATAAATATAAAATCACCTGTTATATGCGACCTGATTTCCTCCTCAACTATATTTCACTTGCCCCTAAAAAAAGAGACATAAATGATGTTTATAAAGAAATATTTCCAAGCTTACTAGGAGTTAATATTAGTTTTCATATACCTGAAGAAGTCAGTGGCACTGTACATAAATATATCAAGATGCATGCTTCAAAAAGTCCAGTAAGAATTAAAGCCGCTATTCGTGATCTTACAGATAAGTTGAAAACAAATCCTAAGCTCCGAAATCGTAAGAAGGTTGAGCATTTCTTAGATAAGAGGCTAAGTGAGCTGAAAAAGTATTAAAAAATAGTACTTCGAATTATTGAATCATATCTTCTTTTCATTATTCTCCTGCGGTTATGCTAGATGGAGCCTATCACACTGAGAAAGTACCAGCCAATAGAAAGAGAATAATAAGAAAACGGCTGAAAAGAGATGATTCGAACCCCGGTCTGATGGCTGAGAACCACATGTTCTACGTGAGCGATTCAAGAGAATAGAAATATCCCCATGTCACACATGTGTAACAAAATTGACTGAAAATGGCTGAAATTATGGTATTACGATTGAAAAATAAAAACAAGGTAATCGCTTGAAATTACAGATAATAAGGTGGGGTGAGTGAGGGGTCTCGAACCCCCAACCTCCGGATCCACAGTCCGGTGCTCTAACCAGTTGAGCTACACCCACCGCAAAAAGGGGAATTGGAATTTTCGCATCTCTTCAGGATTATGTCAATATGGAAAGAGCCGGACTTGTGTTTTATTGTCCTTCGATGAGATCCAGGACATTTGCCGAGTCACGCCATTTTTCCTTGACCTTTACCCATAAATCCAGGTAGACCCGTGTGCCTAGAATTTGCTCTAATTCCAGGCGGGCTTGAGTGCCTATTTCCTTTATTAGATTTCCCTGTTTGCCGATAACGATTCTTCGATGGGATTCCCTTTCGACAAAAATTGTGGCCTTGATGTAATGTCTTTGTTTTTTCTCTGTTTCCTGTTTGCCTGGTGAAGAATTTTGTGTATCTTCTATATTATCGATATGGACTGCGGTTACAAAAGGGAGCTCTTGCTTGACATGGCGGAGAACCTTTTCCCGGATAATTTCTGATAGAAGGAACCTCTGAGATTGAACGGATATTTCATCATCGGAGAAAATCTTTTCAGCTTCTGGCAAGTGCTCGTATATCAGTTTTTCGAGGATGTCGAGCTGAGTACCTTTCAGTGCCGAGATGGGAATGATCTCCTTAAAATCCAGAAGGCTTTTGTATCTATCGATAAGGAGAAGGATCTTCTCTTTTTTTACGATGTCCACCTTGTTGATCAGCAAAAATATGGGGGTTGAAATATCTTTTAACGTTTCTATGACAAACTGGTCTCCGTGTCCGAACTTCTGGGTGGCATCGATGAGCAAGTTGATCAGGCCAGATGTTTCAAGCGCAGAGTAGACAAAGCTCATCATTCGTTTGTTCAATCTATGCAAAGGCCTGTGAATGCCCGGATTGTCGACAAAGATGATCTGTCCTTTCTCTGTGGTCTTGATACCAAGGATACTGTTTCTTGTTGTTTGGGGCTTGTCGGATACAATGGCCACTTTTTGACCTAGAATTTTGTTAAGCAGGGTGGATTTTCCCACATTGGGTCGCCCGATCAAAGCTACATACCCGACTTTCATTTTATCCTGTCTATTCCGCTTTTCCAATCTACTCCGCCTGTATTGTGAAGGGATTAATAAAAATCAAAATTGTGAGGTAACATGATGATGTGATGTACCTCCAAAGGGTGTCTATTTTGTGATAGATTACCCTTGGACTTAAAAATACTCAAAAGGAGGTACATCAAATGAATTATATGGGTATTGACCATCATAAGCAATACTCACAGATGACATTAATGGATGAGAAGGGAAAAGAGCTTAAGAATGAGAGGGTGTGGAATTTTCGAAGTGAAGTGGAGAAGTTTCTCCAGGGAGCAGGAGATGAGGTTAAGGCAGTGATAGAGGCTGGGCGCTCGAGCTATACGATGGTCGATTTACTAGAGGAGCTTGGGGTTGATGTGAAGATAGCGAACCCGAAGGAAGTGAAAGCGATTGCCAAAGCGAAGATCAAGACAGACAAGAGGGACTCCCGGATCTTAGCTCATCTGCTTCGGGCGAATTTAATTCCGGAGGTTTATCAGCGGTCGGGAGAGAATCGCAGGAGGCAGCGGGTCCTGCGGCAGAGGGCCTTTTTTGTGGGGACGATGACGCGGGTGAAGAATAAGATACGAGCTCTCTTAGCCCAACAGAAGGAAGAGATTCAGATAGAAATAAGTCGGGTGAAGAATTTATTCAGCAGGAAAGGGCTGGAGGCATTGAATGGATTAGACTTACCGGATACAGATAGCGAGCTTGTGGATGGTTTATTGAAGATGTATCAGCAGTTAAAGGAGAGGATTAAGGAGTCTGACGAGCTGGTAGAGAGTTTGTACAACAAGATGCCGGAGGCTCAGCTTATCAGCACGGTCCCTGGCTTTGGGAAGTTCTTCTCTGTACTGGTTTCCACAGAGATAGCGGATGTCGGCAGGTTTTCTAGAGTAGAGAAACTTCATAGCTATGCTGGTGTGATACCGTCCACTTACTCATCAGGAGAGAGACATTATCATGGCCACATCATTAAAGAAGGCAATAAGTGGTTGAGATGGGCTGCAGTGGAAGCTGTATGGCCTGCTATTAAATCTGATTTTGATTTAAGAGTATTTTTCGATAAACAGGCAAAGAGAAAAAACATCAACGCGGCAAAAGTCGCTACAGCAAGACGATTGCTGACGATCATCTACAGGATATTAAAAGAGAGACGCAACTATGTTCCTTATAAAAGATCATAATCGGTCGCCTTTTGGCAATCTTATCGGACCTTAAAGGTCGCGTTCTTTGTGAGGTTAAGGGACCGAGACCTGACATTACAGTGTGTGCTAAAAGGGCACGGATAGAAGATTGGTTCACAAGACCTAAGAAGATGGAAAAAAGATGAGAGGAAAAATAAAAAATACTTGCATCACATCATCATAGAAGATTGCCGCGTCGCTGCGCTCCTCGCATGTATGAAAGCACTGCACATGTCAAGGTTAATTATCACATCCTTTCTTCTCTATTTTTATGGTATAATTTGTTTCGTCTCATTTGGCTCAAATACGGTTTTGTCCGATGCATGTATACGCCGTCTCTGCGGCATGAGCATCTTCCCCGCGAAGTGTCGCAGTCAATGAACGAGCTCAATAGTCTCATGCGAGGTTCGCGTTTACTTCCGGGTGGACGAAACCGTTTCACTCTTTTTTGGCTCCTTGTACGGCTCATTTCTCGTAAGCATCCAATATGTCGCTTCAGCCAGGTGCCGGGCCACCGCCACTACAGCCTTACCATGTCCTCTCCTCTGCTTAATTCGCCTGTAGAGCTGGACAACATGGCGGCCAGGCCACCGAACTTGATTGAGCACAACAACGTTGGCGGCTTCTATCAAGGCCCATTTCAGATAACGATTCACATCCGGACGAACCCTCCCATAGCGAATCTTCCCACCACTCTCCTTTATCCGAGGGACTGTACCAGCATAGCTTGCCAGATTCTCAGCTCTAGGAAATCTATCGATCTGCCCGATCTCCATAGCTATTACTGTCGCCAGGATAGGCCCAACTCCAGGAATGGTCATCAACTGCCTCATAGCCGGCGTTTCTTCAATAATCTTTTCGATCTGCTTCTCGCACTCCTTAATACGCTCCTTCACCTGATCCAAAAGCTTCAGTTGCTCTTCAATAGAGCGACGAGTCTGCGGAGGAAGCTCACTCAGGCGATTCTCCATAAGCTTTCTCCCCTGAGCCCCAAAGATATCACTTACCTCTTTGATCTGAATTGCATACTTGGACAGGGAAGCATGAATGCGATTCTTGAACAAGGTCCGTACCTTGACCATCGCCATTCGCATTCGTGGCAATTCCCGTTGGTCTCGAAGCTCACCAGGCGGAATCCAGACCGAAGGCAGTGTCCCATTACGGAGCAAAAGGGCCAGTCCATTGGCATCAAGTTTATCAGACTTATTGATCTGACCCATCATAAGCTTTGCTTTTCCCGCATGGGCCAATCTCGGCTCATGGCTAGCCTTCTCCATCTCATCGATCATCCAGTACCAGTTTCCTACAGTTTCCACAGCAATAGGAGATCCGGGTGGCAAAGTCTGCAGAAAACGACTGAATTGATAGCGGTCGTTTTCCACTCTGATGCAAGACCCTCGATGGCCTGCCTCGTTCATAGAGGCAAACACCGAATATTTTTTGTGAGCATCGCATCCAAAATAACTTTTCATGCTGCAGTACCTCCTTATGTCTATTTTTACCACCATTATAACCAAAGTAGCACTGCAGCGCTTTCATATAATCAATGACA
>JAGLWV010000296.1 GCA_023133225.1 Candidatus Aminicenantota bacterium
ATAAGTGTTACCGTCTCGATCCTGCAACAGGAGAGATTGTGAGGGTGTTCAATGTCCCTCCAACTTCTGATGGAAGTTCACGGCGCTGGGGATATGTGTCCTACACGGACGGCACCCTCTACGGAACAAGGGCAATGCCTTTAGATAATAGATATTTCGCTTTACAGGAACTGCTTGTTGATAATGGAAAATGGAGAGATATAGATGAAATTCCTCCTGAATATAGAGAAGAATTTGAGAATTTAATATCAAGATACCCTATGCCGGACGACAAAGTATGGGCCAGTTTCAAAAGGGCTGGCACATACTGGCGTTTTATGAAAGATTTTCCCGAATGGGAGATCTATGAAAGTTCGAAGGGCGCTTTGACCAAGAATATTATGACCAGTGACATGATTTTTGCCATTGACCCACAAACAGAGAAATTGAAATGGAAGCATCAGGCAAGCCGATTTGCACATATTACAGTGAGCATCGGAGATGGGAAAATCTTCTTTGCTGAAAATAAGGTTTCTGATAGACAAAAGAGACGTGCTCTAAAATACAAGCAGGAATTCATCAGGAAAGGGATATATGAAGAAAGCAGGATTTCTAAGGTGGAAAAGACACTGTCCCTTGAAGAGTTGCAGGAGCTCATCAAGAAGGAGATGGAGGAGGAGAGCAAGGTTTCAGATAAACAACAGAAACGTTCTCTCCAAGATATGCAGAAACTTATAATGAAGGGGATTGGAGAAGAAACCGAAGCAGAGAAGGTTCGCTACGAGGATGCGGATGTGAGGATCGTTACCTGCCTTGATGCTGTCACCGGAAAAAGACTTTGGGAGAAGCCCATGGACTTTACAGGTTGCGGGGGAGATGGAATGGGATCAGCCTATCATGACGGCGTATTGTTGTTTTTTGGGAATATGGGAGATCATGATGCATGGAGATTTAAAAACGGCAGCCTTAGATGGAGACGCCTCACGGTTCTAGAGGCAAAAAATGGCGCTGTCTTATGGTCACGGCCTATCAACTACAGAGTTCGCCCGGTCATAGTAGGCGATCAAATCTTCATAGAACCTCGAGCCTGCGACCTTCGCACCGGCGAGATAAAGATGCGTTCTCATCCCATAACCGGAAAGCAGGTTCCCTGGGAATACTTACGGCCCGGACATACATGTGCAGTCTCTTCTGCCTCTGCCCATGCCCTCTTCTATCGCTCTTCCTCCACTGCTATTTACGACTTTTCGGAAGACAATGGATTGGCCCTCTTTGGGGGCATCCGTCCGGGCTGCTGGATCAGCATGATCCCAGCTAACGGTCTCTTGCTCTTTCCTGAAGCAAGTGCAGGCTGCACCTGTTCCTTTCCACTCAGATGTTCATTGGTTTTAAAGTACAAAAAGAAAAGAGTTCAACCATGGACGGTATTTATAACACATGGTGCGATGAGCCCTGTTAAGCATTTTGCCATTAATCTCGGTGCTCCTGCAGACATGAAGGATGACGAAGGAAAGGTTTGGTTTGGTTATCCAAATCCCAGAACCGAATATCTTCAAAATCATTTTCCAAATTATGGCGTAAAGTTTAATTTGTTTGATGAGGTCTTAAGGGGGATGGGATATTTCTGCAGTGATTTTAAGAATAAAACTATTGAAGGTTCGGATAGACCCTGGCTTTTTACATCAGGGTGTGTGGGGCTAACCCGGTGTGAAATTCCGTTAATAGATGATATGTGGGGCGAGAAACCCGGCGTTTACACGGTTCGACTTGGATTTAGCGCTGCATCGAACGATCGTGTCGGACAACGTGTGTTTGATGTTCAGCTTCAGGGTGATCCTGTATTGAAGAATCTTGATATCTTAAAAGAAGCAGGGATTGCAGATAAAGCGGTTATTAAGGAGTTTAAAGGGATTGATGTGGAAAATGTACTCACCATCGAACTCACCTCCAAAGAGATGAATCCCACAGTGGATCAGGCACCCATAATAAACTTCATCGAGGTCATCAGAGAAGATGTTCCTGAAGCTGCAGTACCTGCCCGTCCGGTTTCAAGGAGCAAGGCGGAAACCTCGCTCAGGAAGGCAAGATTAGAATTAGGTAAGAACAATTTTAAGAAGGCTCTGGAACTGTATCATGCTGTTTTTGACACTGCTCCGACTGTCAGTCAAAAGAGCCGCGCGCTGGAAGGAATGGCTGCTGTGGGAAGTTCAGAATCTTTAGGCAGGATAGCAAGATATTGCAGGGATACAGAGCCCATTCTCTGGAATTACAAAAAACCCAATCCAATGCTTAAAAACAATGCGACCAAAGTTTTTATTGCTGTTGCCAATAATTTTGCCCGAACTGACAAGCAGAAGGCTGTCAAGATGCTGAACCATGCCTTGAAGATCGCGAACCTTGAAGGCCGCAGGCAGGTCGTTGCCAGCCTTAAGCAGTTAGGCATCGAGATCTACGGTGAGAAGGGAGAGGAATTTTAGGGTTAGGAAGGCCTGCCTTAAGTTTATTTTATAAAAGCTTCCAGAATGCCCAGGGCTTTTAGGGCCAGTTCAAAGATAGGTCTGTGGGCTCTATTACCGTTGGTCAGGATAACAAATCCTGTTTTTTGATCCAGGTTGCCTACGATAAAAGCTGTATATCCGGATACACTTCCGGAGTGGGCAAAGGTAGTATCACCCTTGTGCTGAGAGATCCACCACGTCAGTCCGTATCCGGTCGTCTCATTCAACCAGCCTGCACTGATCCGCCCTCTGAACTGGTAATACTGGCGAGTCATAACCTGGTAAAATGTTTCCTCACTTATAAGGCGATGATTTTTGTAAACACCGCTGTTTAGATTAGCGATCAGCCAGTGGGCCAGGTCAGTTATGGTTCCGTAAACGATTCCGGCCGGCCAGACATTTGCCTTTAAGCGAACCGCTGCTTTATAAGTTCCTTTCTTCCTGTCAAGAATATATGGAATGGCCAGTCTCTCTTCCATATCAGGCCTTGGGGCAAAGGCGGTATCCTTCATTTCCAGTGGATCAAAGATATGCTCCCGAATATATTTTTTATATGGCATACCTGAAAACATTTCGACCAGATAGGCAATGAGGGTATAGGCCATATTGGAGTATTCAATTTTTGTTAGAGGTGGATTCTTGAGCTTGAGTGACCTGCTTAAATAATTTCTCAATGAAAGAGGGACCGTGTCACCCCAGACTTGATGCGGGCCGAAATCGG
>JAGLWV010000297.1 GCA_023133225.1 Candidatus Aminicenantota bacterium
CGTATTCTTAAAGGTTCGTTAGGTCCGGATTCCAGGGGAACTCTTTTACGAAAGGTTCTTGTGGTAGGACAATTTTCGATCACGATCACTCTTGTTATTGCAACTTTAATTGTATACCGGCAGATCAGCTTCATGAAAAACATGCATCTTGGATTTGATAAAGAGCAGAAACTCATTATTCCTGGAAATTATCGTAATAATTATGAATATGTAAAAGCTGAATTCACAAAACATCCCTCTATTACCGGAGCCACTGTATGCTGGAATGTTCCTGGACGGATGGCAAACACTATTGAAGCACATCTTGAGGGAGAAGAGAAGGATAAAGCTCAAACCATGAGTTTTTACTATTTTGATCATGACTTTATTCCTGAATACAATATTGAGATTGCTGCCGGGAGACCATTCCAGTGGGACATACGCTCTGATATTGAAGATACGTTTATCATCAATGAGGCCGCAGCTCGAGCCTTTGGTTTTAGTTCACTTGAAGAAGCCATTGGCAAAAAAATGTATGAAGGCGGATCTGGGAATGTGGGCACTATTATCGGAGTAACAAAAGATTTTCACTTCAAGGGACTGCAGACAAAAATTGAGCCTCTTGTTATGCAATTCCACCCCGGTTATTTCTCAAATCTCAGCTTAACAGTGAAAACAGAAAACCTTGAAGAAACACTCTCTTTTGTGAAAAAAAAATGGCACGAACTTCATCTGGGAAAATTATTCAGCTATTTCTTCCTTGATGAAAATTTTAACCGTCAGTACGGATTAGAAGAAAAGTTAGGCAGGTTATTTACTGCGTTTACTTCGCTGGCTATCTTTATATCCTGTCTTGGGCTCGTAGGCTTATCGTCTTTCACCACTGAGCAAAGGACCAAGGAAATAGGGATAAGAAAAGTACTCGGTGCTTCCGTTCCGAATATTCTCAATCTCTTATCTAAAGAATTCACCAAATGGGTGATCTTTTCTAACATCATCGCCTGGCCGGTGGCCTATTTTGTCATGGACAGATGGCTCCAGAATTTTGCCTATCGAACAAGCATAAGAATTGAAATTTTTATTCTCTCAGGATTATTGACTTTTGTCCTGGCGTTAACCACAGTCAGCTATCAATCAATCAAGGCGGCAATAGCCAATCCGATCGAAACATTGAGATTTGAATAGTTTTTGCCTTCTCACCTCAGGGCAGATTTTATTTTATCCAGGCTTACACCCAGGCATTTCCGGGCGAGCTTGTCCAGGTCTGCTTCCGCTCCCTGAAAATGAAAAGTCCGGTGTTCATGGATCAGGATTTCACCTGGGCTCAAGGCCGCAGCAGGCGAAGAGGTTTCCAGTTCATAGAAAGGGCCTAAAGGCCTGGCTCCGGGCTCCGGTGGACCGTCATTATAGCTGTTGACAACATCCCCTGCAAAAGGGTCTTTCTGCATTTCCCACATGGAATTGACGTAGTCTATGGCCTTTTCAGGTTTAGTGTAGGTAACAATCGTCAACACATGATTTCCCGCATCGTAGCTTCCGATGATAGGTTTGCTTCGTTTTGGAGATAATCCGATCTTGCTCCGGAACTGACCATCTCCTTTGAAATAGACGAATCCCTTTTCGATCTTGATCCGGTCTTCAGGAACCTTGCCGAAATAAGTATCATTGACCACTGGTCCCAGGTCTTTCTCATCTCCCTCCACATAGGGGATGACGACGGTCGTATCCGGGGACGGATTAAACATACCCAGAATCCAGAGAGAGAGAAGGCCGGTCTCCTTTGTCCAGGGATTATTGCCTGAATTTCTGATGCTGTTAGCTGTAGCAAAGGCGACCTTCTGGATATTTTCAGGAATTTCCATGCCTAATCGCGAGGCGATTTCTTCCCTTCCGAGCAGTTTGACTTCCCGTTTTAATTCCGCATTAAAATCGGTCCCGGAATAATTTGTAAGCTTGACATGCTTTTGGAAGACAACCCGGTCCCGTTGCTTTTCAATGACCTCAAAGGGCTCAACATCCAGTACTGGAGGCACATACCAGTGATCCAGATCAAACGGATCCCCCCGCTTGAAGAAGATGGAGAACTGCCCTCCTTCCGGGCCGAGCCATAAACGATCTTCCCCTCCAAAAACATTGATGTGTTCCTGAATTTCTCCGCCAGCAATAAGCTCACGGTTGATCCACCCAAAGCTGAGACCATTATCACCGTCAGCCGTACTGGTCATTACACGACCTTGCCAGGCAGGGGCAGTGATCAGACTGGCTCTGCCGGTACTGTCTGATAACACTATAACTTCGATATACTTCTTTAAAAATTTCAACTCATCTTTAAATGTCATGGATCTGTCCTCTTGATTATTTTTCTGGCAGGTGTTTATCAGAAAAATCAGCAAAAAAATTGAAAGTATGTATTTTTTCATGATATCTCTCCCGTCAGTAAAGATTTTAATAATAAAAATCAGTTCCGTTGTCAAATGAAGCCTTTATTGTCAAATGCTGAGGTATTCCCCTTAATCTAAAATTATTATAATTCTCCTTTACCTTACCTATCCTTTTTATTAAAATAAGAGCCGATTGAGGGAGTATTATAAATGGCCGTTTACTACAAATGTAAGATTTGTGGAGAAAAGCATCTTTCTCCAATTGCCTTCACCAAAGAATCATTTCAATCCAGCACAATTTCAGGGGCTCTTTTCAAATGTCCAAAAACAGGACGAGCAGCTAAGTATGATACGACGGATATGTTTTGGGAAGCTGAAGAGGCCCCCCCGCAGTAAAAAAGAAAACTTAACAGGCAAGAATCGAGAATCCATCCAACCTAAAAAACATCACAGCATTCTAACCTGGATTATTCACGAGTCGAGATTGCTGCAGCGGCGAGGCCGCATGATAATTAAGGGGA
>JAGLWV010000298.1 GCA_023133225.1 Candidatus Aminicenantota bacterium
GTAATAATACTTTCAAATTTATTATTTATACGCTAACACTGTCAATAGATTGTGGGGACGGAGATAGGGGATGGGCTTCGCTAGCTTGTTGACTATAATATATGTAAGAAATTAAAACAATAGCTTGACATATTATCTTACAATCCATATAATAAATTTGGATATAAAAAGGAGACACAGATGGATAATTTCTATAAGAAACTAGGTCAAAAGATAAAAAATATTAGAGAACATTTTGGTCTGTCTCAATATAAAATTTCAGAATTATTAGGGATAAACAGGGTAGCCGTATCTCAAATTGAAAATGGTGCAAGGAAAATTACTGCTGCCGAAATAGCAAAGTTATCAACAATTTTCAATATTCCCTCTGATATAATTCTTGATTTAGAAAAAGATATAGAAGTTGTCTTAGAGTCACAAAAACTAACTATACAAAAGGAACATAAAGAAATAAGAATAAGTGTCCCCCTAAAAAACTTAAAAAAATTCAAGGAGGTCCTTCTTTATATTTTAAATGAAGTCGGATCCAAACCTAACATAGGTGAATCCGTTTTATACAAACTTCTGTATTTCATAGATTTTAATTTTTATGAAAAATATGAAGAACAGCTTATGGGCGCAACATATATAAAAAATAACTATGGGCCTACTCCAAAAGAGTTCATAAAAATAGTGGAAGAGATGGAAAAGGAAGAAGAATTGGAAAAAATAAAAACAAAATATTATCAGTATCCACAAAGAAAATATCTTCCTTTAAGAGTACCTGATCTTAAAATGCTTAAAGCAATTGAATTGAAGATAATAGATGAAGTTTTAGATAAACTTTCCGATATGACTGCTGCACAAATCAGTGAGTATTCCCATAATGACGTCCCGTGGCTTACGACCGATGAGGGCGATATAATTGACTATGAGTCTGTCTTCTATCGCACTGCTCCATATTCTAAGAGGTCTTATAGTGAAGAAGATATTTAAAGATATAAGAACTCTACCTGAATTTGATAAAGATTTAAAAAAACTTTCGAAAAAATTCCGTACAATTGATGAAGACCTAAATACATTTATTAAGATCCAATTAAAACTTTTTCATAAACTACATATCGATAATAAAGGGATATTTTTAATTTCAGGATTGGGAATTAATGATCCTAAAATATTTAAAGTAAAAAAATTTACTTGCAGGGCTCTTAAAGGAAAAGGAGCTGCAAGCGGCATTAGGATTATTTATGCATATTTTGAAAAAGAGGATGTTATTGAATTTGTTGAAATTTATTACAAAGGTAAGAAAATAAACGAAGATAGAGAAAGGATTTTAAAAAAATATTCCTAAAAGAATGACTAATACAAAGTTATTTATTGACTAGGGGAGATAGGGATCGGGCCTCGCTAGCCTGCTGAATTTGAAAAAAAATTGAATTGGTTGAATTGGGGTTAGAGGTTGAATTGGTAGGTTGAATTGTGAATTGGGGTCGAGAATAATTGGTGAATTGGGGTCGGACCAAGATAATTTATATATATTCAGTAAGTTACCTTAAAAAAACAGGGTAAAATATGGCTTAGATGCCCTTTTTGAGGCCCAAAAACTGCTTTATGCGGTAAACAATTCCCCGGATAAAATGTTACCTGCTCAACCGCAGTTTTTGACCCCAAAAAGGAGCTTTTAAAGCCATTTATCCATACGATATTGGCCATAAATAGTTGAAATTAAATAAATAAACTTGGTCCGACCCCAAATTCAAATTCGATCCCAAATTCTCCCCGCTCATACCATCTGTCATTCCCGCGGAGCCTGTGCCTGCGTAGGCGGATAGCAGGAATCCTATGATTTGTCACAAATATAGTGCTACCAAAAAAAAAAATTCCTGTTGATTACAAAGAGGGGGAAAGGCCGGGACGTTGTCTTATTGACATCAATTACACTTTTTCATTAGAATAATATCGTGATTAACATGATTTTTTTTGAGTGTTCATCTTATTCCTTGAGAACTCAAATTTCTCTCATCAATTACATGAACCGTTTTAGCGGACTGTAATAATCCACCTTTTACCCCCACATAAATCTTTTCAATATTTTTTTTCTTAATATTTAAGAGATGGAACAACTTTCAAGGAGTAAAAAAAATAAAATGAAAAAGAAAATAACTGTTCTCGGATCGGGTCTCGTGGGCGCTCCTATGTGCGTGGATCTTGCAAAGGAATCCCATTTCGAGGTGACGGCCGTAGATATAAATAGAGATTCGCTCAAAAAATTGGAAAAGGAGAATAGTCTCATCAAGACTATTCAGGAAGATCTCTCAGAAACAGAGAAATTGAAAGAGTTGATAAAGCCTTGTGATCTTGTAATAAGTGCTGTGCCCGGCTATATGGGTTTTCAAACCTTAAAATCTGTGATCGAGGCAAAAAAGAATGTGGTCGACATCGCATTTTTCTCTGAAGATCCATTCTTGCTCGATATCCTCGCTAAAAGAAATGAAGTGACAGCGGTGGTCGATTGCGGCGTTGCCCCAGGAATGTCCAGCATCTTGGTTGGTCATGTCCACCAATTGCTGGATGAGACGCATAATGTGTTGATTTACGTGGGAGGATTGCCAGAAGTTCGTGAATGGCCGTACGAATTTAAAGCAGGTTTTTCGCCGATCGATGTGATCGAAGAATATATCCGGCCGGCCTGTTTCATTGAGAACGGGAGATTGGTCGTCAAGCCTGCTCTATCGGAACCGGAACTGATCCATTTTCCTGGAATTGGAACGCTCGAGGCATTCAACACCGATGGCCTGCGTACACTTGTCAAGACGATAGCAGCACCAAACATGAAAGAAAAAACGCTGCGTTATCCCGGTCATATCGAAAAAATTGTTCTGCTTAGAGAGACAGGTTTTTTTGACAAAAAAAAGATCACGGTCAATGGAGCAAAAATCCGGCCGATCGATCTCACGGCACGGCTATTATTCTCGAAATGGAAATTGAATGGGAATGACAGAGACATGACAGCTATGATGCTGATCGTTGAGGGGAAAAAAGCGGAGAAAAGGTTGCGCTATACTTACGAACTGATGGATCGTCATGACCCCTCCACAAATACACATTCTATGGCTCGAACAACGGGTTACACGGCGACACTCGTCTTGAGAATGATCGCGCAAGGCCTCTACAAGCGAAAAGGCGTATCTGCGCCAGAATTCATCGGCTCGGAACCGGAATGTGTCAAATTCATGCTCGAGGGATTGAGAGAGCGTGGGGTTATTTATAAAGAGTCTATTGAAATAGTGAATGATGAAAGATAGAAATTTCCTTTTTGGACTTGCTCCAAATCCTTCACCATTTTCTGTGATTTACACCTGTTGACATCCTGAAATATGATTATCACACCCAAAACGACATGGTTCAACGACAGGTACCGAATTCGAATTAAGGGGTCGGGTATCCCGGTACCGAATTAGATGGGGTGTTTGCGTTTGTCGAAAGCGGCGACAATCGTGCAGAAAGACAGGGAAACGAAAACGATGATCATCATGATCCCGAAGAAAGGCAGAATCTGAGAGATCACCCGGCTATCCAGGATGTTCCCGAATTTCTTGAAACCCCAAACCGTCAGGAATAGGAAGCCTGCTATTAAAACGCCATAAAATATCACATGGGGGATAAGCAATGGTCTCAGCGCCTTCCGAACCAATTTTTTATCGGGTTTTCTCCTAGCGTAAACTCGATTCCACATACTCTCGGCATCGGGAAGGATTTTTCTCGGCATGTCGGTGTTCCAGGCGTTTTCTTTGAACCGATTCATCCACCCATGAATAAGCGTAATATCCTGGCAGACCGGGCATCCAGCTATATGTTCTTGAAGTTCCGGTCTCATTTTTTCTTCACGGAGACCTTTCATGACTTCTTTTTCCAAAGGACAAATCTTTTTGCTCATGTTTGTGTCCTCCCTTCTTGCTCTTGTGATTTCAGGATAGTTGCCATTTTTTCTCTGGCTCGGAATAGTTGAACTTTGAGGCTGTTTTTTTTGGTGTTCGTCATTTCCGCGATTTCACTGTAGCTGTAACCCTCCACATAAGCCAGCCAGAGGAGCATTCTCTGTTTCGGTTTGAGCCTTTTAAAGGTTTTTTCCATTTCCATCGATAGCAGAACGCCAGATTCCTGCCCGGCATCATGCATGTCTCTATCATAGGTGTGGACTTTTTCTTCGAAGGATTTTTTTTCCACCTTGATCCGTCTCTTTTTATCGACAATGAGATGAAAGGCTATCCTGTACAGGTAGACTTTCATATGTCTTTCGTTTTGGATTGCAGGTTTTGCCTTCAGGAATTTAAACACGGATTCCTGAAAGATGTCGTCGGCCATATTTTCATCGCCGCAGATCTTGCAAATGTAGAACCAGAAGGAACGGGAGTGGTTCGTGTAGAATTTCTCCCAGATTTCCTTCTGGTTTTTTTCCATAAATAGGTTTCCGTTTTGCTCTCTTGCGACGAGCGGAAGTTTCAGCGCATGGACTAGGCTACTCAACACAGCTATCTAAGTTCAGTCTTTCTCATCAATTATGCCCCATTTCTTGCTCAATGTGTAGGAAATGAACGTCGAAATGAGGAAGCCTGCGCCCAGAGCAATGGACACGATACCGAAGGCAATGGAATATTTCATCTCTTCGGTGAAGATCTGCCCGACGAGGATAAGGGCGATTCCCAATGTGACCAGGATCACTCCCTTGGATAGGGAAGACAAGAGTTTCTCTTTGGGAGCCAGCCCGTTAAACTTAATAAAGTTGAGGAACTTGTTCCCTTCTTTTGATTGGAGAAAATCGTTGAACTCCTGAGCAGATTGGAATTTGTCGACGATTTTGTTGTGGAGCTGGCTTTTGTGTCTCGTTTTTCGCCACTCCAGGATCGCCCAGACTACCCAGGCCCAAAACAGAATTGTTAGCGGTAAAATTGTAATTAAAGCAATATCTTCAGAACCAGTCATCTTAACCTCCAAAAAATCAAATTCATAATAAGTACGTTTAACAACCTCAAGGCGTTAACATGAAACAGGAAAAAATTTTTATGACTTCTCAATTTTCTATAACGGAGATAGGGGACGCCCCTCTGCCCGTCCCCTCTATTACGCCCCTATTACGTTCTATCAGCTGCCATGTTAAGCTGAGGCTCCTTTTTTTTTCTTATTTACCGAGGAACTTTTGCTCCAGCTCTTTCGTCTATCAAAGTGTAACATAAAGCATGGATTATTCACGTATCACAACAGGAAAAAGTGTCCGCATTTTATTGAAAAATTCAGGCTTGTCACAAAAAACCCAGTAGGAGGGATACAAACATGAAACGAAAAAAACATCATCTTTTTCTAAGGAAAACCGTTCTGGTATCCGCGGCGATACTGCTCGCGCTGGCTATTTTGGCCTTAAATCCTGCGATTGGAAAGACCGGGATTCCCGGCAAATCAATGGAATCAAACCTCCGAATTATTATTGACCCCGCCGACCAGATCTTCGGAACATCTTTTTCTATCACGGTCGTGGGTCTGAGGCCTGATGAGCAGGCAACAATCAAGGCCCGCTCAACTGATACTTCCAGGATCATTTGGGAATCCAGTGCAGTCTTCAAGGCAAACAAAAAAGGAATAATCGACGTAGGAAAGCAGGCTCCACTTTCAGGAGATTACTCAGACGCGGACACCCTGGGACTCCTCTGGTCGATGAAACCGAAGAATCCCAATCCCAAGGCAAGGCGAATCGCCCCATATTCTTTTGATAAAGTCAATGGCTTAACCGTTCACGTGACAGTCTCAGATTCTGACGGACAAACCTCAACAGCTCGCATTAGGCGCTATTACCAGATGCTGGGCGTGGGCCTTACTCGTATCCCCCTCGAACAGGACGGGCTATACGGCTTCCTGCATTATCCCGCCTCAGGCGGCCCCTACCCGGGTGTGATCATTTTAGGCGGGTCAAACGGCGGGCTTTACGAATGGCTGGCCCAGGCCTTCGCTTCAAACGGGCTTGCAGCGCTGACCCTAGCCTATTTTAACTACCAGGATCTTCCCCAAGAGCTGATGAATATCCCTATGGAATACTTCTATAAAGCTGTGGCCTGGATAAAGTCTCAGAAAGCCGTCAAACCTGACAGTTTGGGAGTGGTCGGCGGCTCAAAAGGCGCCGAACTGGCCCTTCTGCTTGGCTCCAAATCAGACGACTTTAAGGCGGTTGTTGCCTGGGTGCCGAGTGGATATGTCTGGCAGGGAATAAGCAATACCATGAAGTTGGCTTCCTCCTGGAGCCACAACGGACAGAGCCTTCCCTATATCAGAGGAGTTGTTACACAGGAAGATATGGCCAAATACATGAAGGGAGACATGGATTCTGTCCGGAAATTTTACGCCCTTGGGCTGGAACAAGCTGATCAGGCTACGGTCGAGCAAGCTACAATACCGGTCGAAAAGATCAAGGCCCCGATCCTTCTTGTATCCGGGGCAGACGACCAGACCTGGCCGTCGGCTGAATTTTCCGATGCTATCATGGAGAGGCTTAAGAAACATCAACATCCCTACGAGCACAAACATATCCGCTGCGAGGGCTCAGGGCATATGGTCTTCCTGCCCTATTTTATCACCGGCCATAACCGGTTCATGAACGGGGGAAACGCCAGGGACGATGCGCGCGGAAGTCTCATCTCCTGGACTGAAACGATCGCTTTCCTTCACCGGTATCTGAACCGATAATTAGTGAATTGGGACCAAATTCATCCCAAATTCATTCTGGGCTGCGGCCTCGCCGCTGCAGTAATCTCGACTCGTGAATAATCCAGGCTAATTGAGTTTACAAACTAATGTTATAGTTATATAACAATGGCAGATGAAAGGATTAACCAATTACAGACAAATAATTAATATTTAGTATAATAAAGGATGAGAACCATGCTAAATATTTATTGTATTTGGAGAATAGCTCTTAATGAAGCAAAGCTTCTTTTTCGCTCCTGGGGTTTCCGTATTTTTTCTCTGCTGGGACTGATTATTCTAACCCTGCTGACAGTAGGAATAGGAACCACGGTTATCTCAACTCCCTACTTTTTAAGCTCCCTATCCGGTTCTTTACCCTTAGCCACCATTAAATTATTCAATATTTACCAGGGAATAATTGCCGCTTTCCTGGCAACCGAGTTTTTCAAGCGCGACAGGAGACATGACAGCAACCAGGTTGTACTCGCAAGCTCCTTTTCCAATATGGAATACTTTCTGGGAAAAGTTGTCGGCATCCTGTCCGTATTTGCCCTGCTGAACGCGGCCGTATTGCTCATAACCTTTGTCATTCACTTCTTCTTCTCCGGTACAATATTTGCCTGGCAGCCTTATATACTTTACACCCTATTGATCAGCCTGCCGACGCTGATTTTTTTGATCGGTCTAGCTTTCCTGCTATCCGCTTTGCTGCGCAGCCAGGCAGTGGCATT
>JAGLWV010000299.1 GCA_023133225.1 Candidatus Aminicenantota bacterium
ACTCAGGGTTACTGTCAGAAGAGTTGAGACGAGAAAGGCAGGGACAAGCTCGTAGATCATGTTTTTGAGAAAAGCGACCTGATTCCAGACGATCGTGACTGCAGTACCTGAAAGGAAGCCTGCGATCACACCGGCTTTTGTGGTCCTTTTCCAGAAAAGGGCAAGAAGGAGCGGAGGGCCGAATGATGCGCCGAGGCCTGCCCAGGCGAAGAGGACGAGCCAGAAGACATATTGCTTGGCGATAAATCCGACGGCAAGGGCTGCTGCCACGAGGATTAGGACAACAGCGCGGCTGAGAAGAACGAGCTCTTTCTGGGAGAGGGCTTTCCTTTTTGCCGCAATTTTCTGGTAGATGTCGCGAACGACCCCTGAGGAAGCCACGAGAAGCTGGGAGTCGGCTGTGGACATGATGGCTGCCAGGATCGAGGCTGTGACCATGCCCATGATGATGGGATGGAGGTGGGCGGAAGCCAGAAAAGGAAAGAGGTTCTCCGGGTCTTTCCCGGGAAGGGAGTCCTGGTTCAAGTAGAATGCCCTTCCCACGAGCCCGGTAAAGACCGCGCCCCAGGCCATGAGCACGTTCCACACCGTCCCGATAATGCAGGATTTTCGGAGTCTCCTGGGATCATCGACAGACATATAGCGGACGAGGATGTGAGGATTTCCGGGGGAGCCGAGCCCGATGCCGAGGAAACCTATAATGCTGCCTGCGGCGAAGGCAAAGGGATTGAGAAACTGCGGATTGAAATTCCGGAGCACAGCCATGACTTCTCCCCAGCCTCCGGCATGGACGATGGCTATTATAGGCAGGGCGAGGAGGGCGATTATCATAAAAAAGGCCTGGATCATGTCTGTCAGAGAGACGGCCAGAAAGCCTCCCAGCGCCGTGTAGACGAGGACGATGAGAGCCGTGAGCAGGATTCCGCTTGTCTCGCTCATTCCGAAGCTCGTGCTGAAGGCTTTTCCGCCGGCGTTGAACTGGGCTGCCACGTAGGAGATCATGAAAATCAGGATGATGGAGACCGAGAGTATCCTCAGGATGTTGGATTTATCCTTGAAGCGGGACTCGAAAAAATCGGGGAGGGTCAGGTTGTCCATCATCCCGGTATAGCGGCGCAGCCTTTTCCCGGCAAATGCAAAGAGGAAGACTTCGGCGGTGATGTAGCCTGTTACCGCCCATATTGCGGGAGCGCCTATCATGTAAGACATGCCCGTCACCCCGATAAGGAGCCAGGCCGAGCGGCCTGAGACGACGGCGCTCAGGGCAACCACGAACTCCTTCAGTTTTCTGCCGGCAAGGAAGAATTCTGAGAGACCAGTGGAGGAGAACTTTGCCGACAGGAAGCCGATGGCCAGGATAACAAGCAGGTAGATAAGAAAGGAGAGGACAGCCAGGGGATCAGCCTGGACTGAGATCTGCTGTGCTGAGTCCACCGGGCGCTATTCTCCCTCTTCCTTGAAGAATATGTAGATGGCGAGGGAGAGGAGGATGATGGCTGAAGGGAGAAGAAAAAGGCCGAAGATTTCAGCAAAGCTCATCGGAATTGATTATTTGTAGAAATAATCGATCTCCCACTCTGCTGTGGACGGGCTGTCGGAGCCGTGGGTGGAATTTTGCTCGATCGAGGAGCCGAACGCATGGCGTAAGGTCCCGGGTTCTGCCAGAGCCGGGTCGGTAGCCCCCATGACCTTGCGCCAGTGGGATATGGCATTCTCCCCTTCCAGGACCATGATGACGATCTCTCCGGAAGACATGAAGTCTGTTAAGCTGTTGTAGAAATGTTTGTCCTTGTGGATGATATAAAAGCCTTCTGCTTCTTCCCTGGTGAGGTGAAGCATTTTCAGGCCGGATATTTTAAAATCCTCATCTTCGATTCTCTGGATGATCTTGCCTGCCAGTTTCTTTTTTACGGCATCGGGCTTGATGATGGCTAAAGTTTTTTCGACCATGATCGCTCCTCGCGGCATGAATTCATCCATTGATATATCCTAATCTGTTCCTTGAGTCAACTTTCGTTGACAGTTTGGACGGGCACCGTTAAAATGGGTTTTCATGACAGAGCGGAAAGAAGATTACGAGAGGCTGAGGACGTTTGCCCTGGGGCAGGGGTTTTCTCTCTTCGGGGTCGCAGACATCACGGGTATCAGGGAGGAATTCAATCTCGATGAGAAGCTGCTGCGGACATTCGAGAGGGGGATTTCTCTGGGAAAGAGGCTCCTGGACCCGGTAGTCGAAGATATTAAGGACAGCCCGACCCCGCTTTATTTCCACCACTACCGCCAGCTCAATTTTTTTCTCGACAGGGCAGCTTTCCTTCTCTCTTCTCATATCCAGGAGCTCGGTTTCAAGGCCCTTCCTGTCCCCGCTTCCCAGATCATCGACTGGCAGAAGCAGACGGCGCATGTCTCCCACAAGAGAGTCGGCTGTCTGGCAGGTCTGGGCTGGATCGGCAGGAACAATCTTCTCGTCAATCCTGAATTCGGGGCAAGGTTCAGGCTGGTTACTGTGCTGACCGACATGCCTATCGAAGCCGATAATCCGCTCGAAGGCGGCTGCGGCGAATGCCGGGAGTGCCTCAAGCCCTGCCCGGCACAGGCGATAGGGGAGCGGAGTGAGGACTTTGACCACATGGCGTGTTTTGAGAAATTGAAGGAATTCAGGAATCGAAGGATCGTCAGCCAGTA
>JAGLWV010000003.1 GCA_023133225.1 Candidatus Aminicenantota bacterium
TTATTACTTATGCATCCACCTTAATAATAATTATTTCAAGTAATTAAGTATAAAAATTTGGTTTCAAACTTTAGTAATAACAAGGAGAAAGAAAATGACAAGAACAATCAGCATTTTAATTTTGTTATTATTGGCAATTGTAATGACTTCATGTGGGGGTGGTGTTAAAGACTTAGACGGCAACACCTACAAAACAGTAAAAATAGGCAACCAGGAATGGATGGCAGAAAATCTTAAAGTGACCCATTACCGCAATGGCGACGCTATACCGAATGTCACTGATGCCAAAGAGTGGAGTAATCTGACTACAGGTGCCTGCTGTAATTATGATAACGATGCTAATAATTTAACCACTTATGGTCGACTCTATAACTGGTATGCTGTAAACGACAGCCGTAATATCGCACCCGAAGGCTGGCATGTTCCAAGTGATGCTGAGTGGAAAACACTTGAGATGCACTTGGGCATGAGCAAGTCAGAGGCAGATGATGAAGGATGGCGTGGAACAGATGTAGGATACAAACTGAAAGAAAGCGGAACCACGCATTGGAGCAGCCCCAACACTGATGCTACCAACGAAAGCGGTTTTTCCGCGCTGCCTGGTGGCTACCGCTACCACGAGGGACCCTACGACCGTATGGGCTTATACACCCACTTTTGGTCTTCTACAGAGAGCAGTAGTAGCCGCGCGTGGAGCCGTAGTCTGGGTTACATTATGACAGCAGTCCCCCGTGGCAACTACAGTAAGCAAGACGGATTTTCGGTTCGTTGTGTTAGGGATTGACAATTTTACAATTTGATTCTTTGTGATATCCCGCGAAGTTTGATCAAAAACATTTTTGGAATTTGTATTACAAAAGAGTCATTTAATAATAAAAGAACCGGCAACAAATTCATACACCTGACTGCGAGAGCTGTTCGATGATTTTAGCGTTTTCGATTTTTCAAGACATGTTTTGAAATTCATTAGGTATTGGTATTAAATTTCGCAACAGGTGATAGTCGTCGTTAAAATACACCAGAAAAATATTGATTATATACCAGCAAATGTTTATCAATAGGAATTTCTTTTTTTGGTTGCGATGATTTTCTACATTTATTTATCACAGAATGCTCTAAATCACTTCCCAATCACAATATCCTTTGAAACAACACCGCCTCGTGTTGAAGTGTACTTAACTGTGCACTCCGTCCTCTCAATGCCGTTCAAGCGGACTTTGAATTTCACCTTCATTTTTTCGTTACCGGGAATCCTGCCTATCTCAATATACGGGCGATTTCCCTTTGGTTCGAGTATTTCAACCTTCGGTTTTTCCCTCTGTCCCTGCGGCTGTTCTCTCCCTGCTCCTTCCATGGACCGACCTCCGAATCTCCCTCGTCTTTGACTGCGTTGTGGAAGCATTCCTTCAGGAAATTCGAGTGTAATTCTATCAGGGCGAACCATTTTTACGAGCTGCGCCTGTTTGAGAGCTGTAGGGATAAGCCCTTCATTTTCGACTTCGACTTCTATCGTGAATTCTCCTCTCTTACCTTTGATCTCAGGTTCGTGCATCACAATCTGAGGAAGACTGCCGGCAAGCATAAGATTGAAGCGAGCCTCTTTCTCCGCCCATTCTTCCAGCAGTTCAGGCGGCGGATTTTGACGGATGAATTTAGAGTCCCAACCACCAACCTCTACTTCACCATGAACAGGATGGATCACTTTCGTCCATTCCTGGAATCGACTTTTGGACAGCTCTTTATCGTTGTACTGCAACCTATCCCACTCGTCTGTTTTGCCGTCTCCGTCATAATCACCGACCCGTCCCCCATTCCAGAGTTCATCACCATACCAGATGGCGCCATAGTACCAATATCCAAAATCCGGGCTGTGTCCAAACAGCGGCCTTCCCCTGCCGTAATCACTATAGACATCCCCCGCTCTTGTATATCCTGTGATCTCCCGTCCTTTTTTGTCAAAGTACTTATACAGTTCAAGGTCTTCAGGATACATGCGTTCTTCACTGGGGGATGTCGATGGAGGCCTGAGATGCATTGGGACGGTCGTATCCATGGTATTCATTACAGAAATATTCGGATGCTCGAGCAGGAATACAACAAGAGACCGTGTTTCCACTTCGGACAACGGATACGCGCCAGCACCGCGCTGGGAGAAACCGCGACCTGTCGCTTCATTCTCCGGCATAGGACGCCAATTCTCAGGGTAATTCCTGTGAAGGTCCAGGCCGCCGATGCCATCTTCATTGACTCTCCCGTCCCCGTCATTGTCAATACCTTCTGACATAACGTTATAATCGCCCTCTCCCTCATCCGCTCTTGTCATCAGACGTCCTTTGGGATCGCGCGGATCGATGATATAAGCCCCCTCTCCCTTAGCCACCTTGATACGCATCCGCCGGCTTCGTCCATCTCCGTCAAGGTCCTCGGCCGGATCTTCATCCAGGAGGCCGTCGCCATCATTATCGTAAGGGCGTATCGTACTGCGGAGACTCTGGGCAGTTTGTAAATAGAGCAAGCTGCCGTCCGGATTATTTTTGGGGCGAAAATAAAAGGCAAAGTTGTCCAATAGGCATGTAATTTCGGGATCGTTTCCGTAATGTGTCAACATATGATGCAGCATCCAAAAAGCTGATTCGGCAGCCGTAACCTCACCACTGTGACGGTTCCCATCAATAAACATAGCAGGCTTATCGGTATCTTTACCGGTCTTTTTATTTGTCACAGTGAGCTGATAAATGTCGCGACCGCCAAAGCTTTTCGCGGCAACATAGAGGTCTACAAGATCAGGGTACTCTTTCGCCCATTTTTTAAACCACCAGACCATCTCTGTGTAGGTATGGTAGTGTTTAAAATCCATAATTCCCTCTTGGAGCGGCTTTGTTTCTTCATAAAAGCTTCGAGGGAAAAAGCTTGGGCCATGACGGTATCCTGAGACCGTCCAGTATTTCACTTCTTTTTCTTCCTGAGTTTGACCCTGCGCATATATCACGCTCAAAGAAAAAGCAATAAAGCAAAGTATTGCTGTGATAAGCACTTTTTCTTTCTTTGCTCTGTTCATTGTAATCTCCTTTTATGTTTTAATATTGTAAATTCTCGCTCCTCTCGCCCGAAGAGCCATTGGAGGATTTTCTCGTTTCCTTACATTTTGATCAAACCTGCAAGTTTCAAAATTTCGAGATAGTTGATGATGCTCTGCAGTTTGGATTTTCTAGTGTACTGAGCATCGAGCATCTTCTTTATGTCCAGAGCGCTGCGTTTTCCATCAATGAGGAGCTGAAGCTCATTCGTGTTGGCAATATCTCTTCTCCCGCCATAGGGAAATTTGTCTCTTTCTTCTTTAGGGACCTGCGTGATGAATTTTCTGTACTCTCTATATCCATCCATTTTCACCTTAGCAGTCGTTCTGGGAACGATTTTCGCCGCTTTCTTTTCCAGCGCTGTTAATTGAATCTTCACCGGTTTTACACCGAGTTTTTTTGCGGTCGCTTCCATATGCGATTTGAGCGCATCCATGTGTGCTTTTCCAACCGCATCGATCGTCCTCTTCATTTGAGCAAGGTATCCTCCTACTTCTCTTTTATTGTCTGCAAGCTCAAGGATACTCTCGAGAGTTGCTTTTTCATTTGCCATTGCTGCTTCTACCTGGGTTCGCGCTGATTTATAGGATCCGAGAAGGGTTTCGGCGGTAGCTTTATTCAAATGATCAAGTCCAACAACGAATTGATGCCCCAGGCGGCGGGTACCGTTGCTGGTCGTTTCCCCGGCAATCTTTATCGCCATGTTGTCATCGGCGTTTGCGATGGTGAATGCCGCTGCAGCGCCAATGATCGCAACACGCTTCATCTGTGTCGGATCAGACTTGTCCACCCTGTCGCCGGATGTATGGTACCACCGGTCGGGCCAGGCAATCATCATAACGCCCGGGACCTGAACTCCCCAATCGTTGAAGACTTCGTGGTCGGAAGCCCCGTAATGGGTCTCAATCGAGTAATAGAAAGGCTCATCCGCACCGGTAGGAGCAACGATCCGATGCGGAATATTAGATACACCACCGCGATTTTGGACGCGTTCCCTACTGCCCTCTCCGAGGAACCGATAATAATTCTCCATGACATCATTGATATAATGAGCATTACCGAAGGTGGTCCGCATCAGGCACATGAACGCCATATTTTTACTCAGCCACTCTCCGACCATGTCCATGTTTATATTACAGAGAGTCCTTTCCATTATCTCCTTGTTGGCTTTGACCCATGGGCCTGTACCAGAAAACTCTGGTCCCCAGAGAAAGCGGATCGTCCTTTTCGGCCGCGGAAGTCGACCTTCTTCAATCAGTGTATGAACTACGCGTGCGACTTCCAGAATGCCCGCACTCCCGGATTTGTTATCATTGGCTCCCTGCTTGGTGTAGCCTTCAAAAAGGTGCGCCGAAAATATAATTTCTCCCGCATCCGGATCTGTTCCAGGGATGTGACAGACGATGTCCTGAAGTTCGTAGGGTTCCATTTTGGCTTCCACCTGGGCATGCACTTCAATTTTTTCTCTCCTCAGCAGTCGTCTTTTCAGGTAATCCCCCTCACGAACCGGCAGGTGAAATCCAAACTTGGGAGCCTGATCAGATGCACCCCGGCGGCTTCTTATTCCTCTCCAGGGAATCTGAAGGGGATCAAAATAAGGTCGTGATGAACTTATGGCGACAACCCCCAGGCCACCCAGCTTTACACAGGCCAAGTTGTGAACGCTACTTATACTGCCTTCAGTGACAACAATTTTACCTTCGACATTTGCACGTTCGATCTCTTCCTTTGTGCCGCGGCCGACCCAGACCAGCTCTGCTTTGACATCCACAGTGGCACTTCCTGAGGCCAGCATAGCTGTCATGTCCTTGTAGGAAGCAATTTTCCGGCGCATGGGGCTGGTTTCCCATAGCTCTCCCTTTATACCATTCCAGGTTTCACGGCCGGGAAAACGGACGATTTCAGCGCCCGGAAGGCCGTAGCGTTTCAGCTGATCGTAAATATACTGGGCTTCATAAAATGTTCCGGCATATTCCTCAGCAAGACGGTCTTTGTTATAGCCGCCGGTCTCCATGATCGTATTCCACGCGGTTTCGCCCGACGCTTCCCCGATTATTTCATCGATGTGTTCCTTGGGAAGCAGGGTCCAGTAAAGCCATGGAGTCATTTGAGCCCTGGCCACGCCGCTTGTCAGTAGAATTGAAACAATAGATAAAACAAGAGTACGTTTAACCATCTCTTCCTCCTATGTGAATAATAAAGATAATTTGATAGATGTTTCCTTTGGGCAAACACTCATTTTAAGCCAAACTTCACAGTATGGATCCACTTATTCCCAGTGCTCTAAAGGATTGCATATATCACAGGAGAATAGACAAGGTCAAACTACTGTATTCTCCCCACTATGGTTGACTTCAAATTTTCGCTCTGATATAAATCAAAGTGTAATAAACGGAAGAAAATATAATCTCAGAAAAAAGAGCCATTTCCGCTCTAAGTAACTGATAATATTTTCTTCCATGTTTTTTCTTCGGGAATTAAGGATAAGGACAATTCCTGAAAGAAAAGCAAATATAATACTCTGCATTAAAAAGGAGATATTTAATGACTGAAGAAATTCGATTGTCAGAATCGGCCGTGAAGACCTTATCCAAAAAATCTACCATTACTCTGATAGCCGGGAAAGCAAGGATCTTATCAGTACAGGATCCCGATTTTGTCCGGGCCGACATCGGCGAGCTCTGTGCTCCCGGGCTTTTCCCGCCTGGCTATAAAGAAAGTTTGAGGGAATCAGCCGATGCTGTTTCAATAGAAGGAAGGATCGGCTATACAGTACCCGATGGCGACAACAAGCTTAAAAAGCTTGTTTTTAAGCATTCCATACCGGATGATCTCAGGGCCCTGATCCTGGAACGGTTTCAGGACGAAGCCGGAAAACAAGGCATTGATTTTGAAAAACACAAGGAAAATAACATGCAGAAACACGTGGCTATTACCCACGGTGGGACAGGCGCGCTGGGAGCCTCTGTCTCAATGTTCTTGACTGACCAGAAAAACCTGGTGGTCACTAATCAGAGAACCTGGCAAAACCACAACCTGATCGTGGATATGCATGGCGGCATGATATGGCCTGTGCCTTTAATTGATGAAGAGGGGAAGGTTGCTGACCCTGATTCCATTCTCAAGCTCTGCCATCCGGTTAAAGATCAAATCGCTGCTCTCCTTTATACGCTGATCAACAATCCTGACGGTGCCGTAATTACTGATCCGGCTGAACAGGCCAAGCTGGAAACAATCATCCGGGAGCTTAATGTCCCCCTGATTCTGGATGTGGCGTATCATAAGCTGGTCTTCGACGGAAGAGAAGCCCAGCCTTTTTCGCGTGATATCCTTCATAACACGGTTGTCTGCGGCACATACTCGAAAACCCTTCAGATTCCCGGTGAGCGTCTGGGTTATATTGCCTGCTTTGACCCGCGTGGGGCTCGCTTCGTCTACTTTTACAACCGCTCCCACAGCGGCTGTCCTTCAGTAACTTCTCAGAGAGGTTTAATCGCCCACCTCACTCTATATGAAACAGCCCCTGACGAAATAGAAGCTTATAAGAAAAAACTTCTGACTGAAATCGAAACCAGGAGAAATATTCTGGTGGAAAAAGTGAAAGAAAAACTGGGCTGGGAGATGAAACATCCCGGCGGTGCCATCTATGCTATCATTCCTCTGTCTTCTGACCTGATTATAAAGTTTGGCGATGTGGACACATTCACTCTTGACCTGGTTGATAAAGGTGGAGTCAGCGCAATTTCCGGGACGGTTTTTGAATTCCGCGCCCGACCAACAAACGGCGGCTATGAAGTGTACACTCCGGATGCAACGAGTCCTGAAGTTCGCTACCTCCGCTTTTGTTTCGGATTTACTCCTCAAGACCGGGTGGGATTGGCGGTCGATCATATCAAGAACTTTATTTCTAGCCGTTAAGAAGGAGTAACAACCATGGAAGTAAATAAAGACAAACTCCTCCACTGGCTTCAAGAGCTCATTCGCATCCCAAGCATCACCGGCAATGAGGAAGCCATTGCCAGCTATGTCAGCCAGGAGCTCTCGAAAATGGGCCTCCACCCTCAAGTTAAAGAAAACAATGTCTTCTTTGAAGTGGGCGAAGGTTCAAGATCACTCCTCCTGAATGCTCATTTGGACACGGTTGATGTGGGCGGCGAATGGAAGCACGATCCCTTTGGGGCTGTAATGGAAAATGGGAAAATATTTGGCCGGGGAGCAAGCGACGACAAAGGAAATATCGCCGCCATGCTGGAAATTGCCAGCCTCAGCAGAAATAAAAAAATGAACGGCCGCCTGATTTTTGCATTTACAACAGGTGAAGAATTTGGGGTCAAACTGGAAGAGAAAGGAAGCTATGTTCTCTCCCAGTTTTTAAAAGCCGATAAAGCCTTAGTCCTGGAGCCCCAGAATGATGTTGATGACAAAAGAGTCAACATTATTTATGGCTGCCGTGGTATCGAAAATATCCTTGTCCGCATCAAAGGGAAAGGCTCACACACGGGCTACCCTGAGCGTGGGGTAAACGCCATTTCCAAGTCGGTCGAGGTATTGGCCAAACTGGAAAAAGTTGACTTCCATAAAGTCATGGCCATGGACCAGGAAATTAAAACCATATGCATGCCCATCCGCATCGATGGCGGCGCCGATATTTTCCTTGTGCCTGATAGGTGTGAGATAATGATTCACTGCCGGATCGCACCTGAAGACGACAAAATTGTCAAGCAGGTGGAGCATGTGTGCCGGGAGGTTTGCGGCGATAATTTCGAGATGGAAGCGACTTACAGTGCCCCCGGCTATATTGAAGATCCCAATGATGAACTTGTGGATATCATCCGCCAGGAAGCACAGCGGTTTAAATTCACCACTCAAAACAGGTTTGCCGGCGGCAGAATCGATGCTTCTATCTTTAAAACGGTGGCCAATATTCCTTCTTTCTGTATGGGTGTCGGAAATCGCGATCAGATGCACGTGCTGGACGAATTCATCACCGTCGATGAGTTCATAACCTGTTCAGAAATGCTCAAGAATATTGTTTTCACCTATCTAAGCTAACCTGGATTATTCACGAGTCGAGGTTGCTACAGATGCGAGGCGTCGGCCCATGAAGCTGTGGTTGCCCACCGCGAATGGGCCGCAACGAAGCAGATG
>JAGLWV010000030.1 GCA_023133225.1 Candidatus Aminicenantota bacterium
GGTCCCGGAGATATGATGATCTCATTTTCAGGATCATTCCATTTGGTATCATCTCTTGTTCCGTCCCATAATAATCGTAAACCAAATCCCTTACCACCGATGAATTTTTCTTTCATCAGTTCAGTAACGGGCTTCTCTTTTATCGTATTATCACCGATGTTGACATATAATGTCCTGTTGGCATAACCTCTGTAAATTTCACCTAATTCATAAGAATATTCTTTCAAAAGGATATGATTGCCTTTCATTTCTTCTAAATTCATGATGTTTTTCCTTTTTTTTTGTTTTGGTGCTTGAAAAAATACAAAATTCGTGTTTTTGGAAGCAAGAAAATTGGATATCTCAATCTAATTCAATAATACACCATATTCTGGTTTATAGTGATACACCCTATAGTTGTTTACGTCTTTTATCCGGCTGCTCTTCCCAAGATCCAGAGGGCAACCAAAGCCACAAGTGCCCCTGCATAAGTCCACCGGGGACGACGTTTTGCCATGGCTTCTCCGTTGATGCCAATCCAGTATCCTAATGGCACAACAAAAATAGCCATCAATGCCGCGAAACTCCCGCTTACAAATATATGATGGAGCACTTTTGACAATCCCCCAACAGTCCAGTATTTATAGCGCACAATGTAGGTAATCACCAGGGCAAAAAGAGCATATCCCCCATAAGCACTCACCGCGCCAGAAACGCTGCTGCGGTAGTAAATCTTGCGCTTATGCTTCATAAGAAGCGAAGAAGCAATGTCAAAGGCTATGCCCAATATGAAAATCCCCAGAAGATGACAAAAGAACGGCGCTACATTCACCAGCTTAAAAACTGTGGCAAATGCCCCGATAACAGTTGAAGAGCCTGGCTTATTGAGTACTCCTCTCCCCATAGCCAGCACAAATAATGCCCAAGCCGTAATCCACACGGAAGCATAAGGCACTGTATCCCAGTACAGGGCTCCTCCAGCGAAGACCTCGCCTATCCCCCAGAGAGAGCCAAACACCAATAACCATAACCAGTTCTTATAGTTTCTCATCCTTTTTATCCCTCCTTATTATTGTCAAGGTTATACGTTGAGGATTCTCTTTGATTCCTTCTAAAGAAGTGACTATCCCTAAAACCATGTTCTTTATAACCTTTTGAACAAAGGCGTTAAGAGATACTGAAGTTCCATCCACGTCTAAAACAACACAAGGTTCCTTATTCAAAACTAGCCTCCATAATATCGGCAATCTCGCCTACCTGATCAGGATGGCATACAGGATTATTCTCAGCCACCTCCACATCAGATACCACAGCAATCAGTTCTTCCGGTGAGCATTCCACTTTCTCAGCTACTCCTCTCCTTAACACCTCGATTTTCTTAAGCCCCTTCTCCCTTCTACCGCCTTCTACAAGAACAATGTCAACATCCCTGAAATACTCTTCAGCTACGCTACAAAAATCCACTTTATCCACCTTCCTTTTAAGTACTGCCAATTGATCCGGAGATATCAGTGCAACTCCATTCGATTCAGCCTCCATAAATTGCCAGGAATCCTTACCTTCCAGGTCAAAAGTAAAACCGCCGGCACAATGCTTGATCACTGCCACTGAATGTCCACGCCTCTTCAATTCCTTGATCAATTTCCGGATCAATCGCGTTTTACCGCTCTTCGAGTAGCCAACAATGGCACATATCTTCATAGGCGCATTGGGATCTGAATTTTCTTTTTCACTCATCTGCACTTTTTTCTGATCTCCTATCTTTTCTTCCTGTATGCTCAATGCAAAAAGGTATCTCGAATCTCAAACTAAAAGTATATAGCACAGGAAAAATTAGGTGTCAAATAATTGTCAATTGTCAACACCCCTCAACAAAGACCCAAATCTTTGTCGATACTCTGCATGGCTTCCAGGCATATGGATATGAATTCATCCAGCTCCAATCCAATATTCCTGCACTGCTCAATGTCTTCCCGCTTTGCCCCTTTCGCAAAGCTTTTTTCCTTATATCTTCTCCCAACAAATCCGGCATCGACTTCTTTGAGTTTCTTGCTGGGATGCATCAAGGTAGCAGCAATAATCAGCCCGGTAAGGGGATCGATGGAAAATATGGTCCAATCCATCTCACTCGTGCAGGGAACCTGTGCGGCATGGGCTCGGATAGCATGAATGATATCCGCCTCGATTCCAAATTGATTCAAAATTTTAACCGTCTCGGTCGTATGAAGCTCGGGACTTTTTTCTGTTATTTCGTAATCAAGATCGTGGAGGATTCCTGCCAGTCCCCATTTCTCCACATCCTGATTGAGCCGTGAAGCAAGACTCCTCATGCATGCTTCTACAGCCAAGGAGTGCTTGACAAGGTTTTTATTTTTCAGGTGCTCTTGTACGAGTTTCAAAGCTTCTTCTCTTTTCATAATATCTCCTTTCTAACCTGACTTATCCAGGTTAAATATTTTTTTCTTTTTTCTTTATCACAAAGGGGATTTCCACTTCCCTGCTTTCTTTCTTGTCAAAAACTCTAACTCCCACAATGAAGTCCCCTTCTTTTTCTGGAAACCAGGCCCATGATTTCTTTTCAGATCTCTCCTGGCCAATTCTCTCCTCCTCTCCTTCTCTCAAGTAGAATTCATACTCAGGCTTATGGAAACCCACAACAGAAACAGTGAAGATGATTTCTTTGCTAACGCTTTGAGGAGATTCCAGGGAAGATTTCAGTGAAACTTTTATAACTTTTTCAAGGAACACGAGCCTTCCTTTATCTGTTTGGTCATCATAAAGATTATACATCAGGTAAGGAGCTTGCCACAGAGGATTTGATTTTACTTCCTGACCTGCATCATATTCTCCAACTTTTTCTCCTGTCTCTACATCAAAACAGAGCAGTAAAGAAGAAAGGGAGGATACAATAATTATCTCCCCTGAAATTTCAAGCCGGTAAAAACTCCGTGAGGGGATTGTGCTCCACCAGAGAATGCTCCCGTTTCTTTTATTCAAGCAGTACAGGACATTACTCCAAGAGAGAAAATATATTTTCTTGCCATGGATAACAGCAGGAGTGGAGATTTTCCCTCCGGTCTTAAGTCCCCATTTCCTTTTTCTTTTGGCTAAATTAAAACGATAAAAATAATGGTCATCTGCGCCAAAATACAGGGAATTTTTTTCAACCAGAGGAGTGGATTGAATCTTTCCCTCAACTTTGATCTGACCTGTAAGAGTCCCTTTCTCGCTGAGGAAATAGAGGTTATGATCATCGCAACCGAAGATGATCTCATCCCCTGCAAAAACAGGGATTGTCCTGATTGCGCCCCCGGCCTTAAAACGCCAGATCTCCTCTCCGCTAGCTGCATCGAGTGCTAAAACAATTCCTTTCTCCATACCAAGGAATGTTTTTCCCCTGAATTTCCCGACTCCGGAAGTGATTTTCTCTTCAATCTTTTTTTCCCAGAGCAAGTTTCCATTGCTATCCAGAGAGTAGAGGGTGTTTTGTATATCATAAACATAAATATTTCCCTCACTAAAGAAAAGAGGGCTTTCCAGCGGACCAGAAACCTCGAATCTCCATAAAATTTGATGTTTCAGGCCATCTAAACAGTAAACACATCCTTTTGTTGTTGCAAAGTAAAGTTTTCCTGCCAAATTTTCTATTCGGTCTATGACCTTGCCTTCATAGACAATCTCTGCCGCTTTCTTCAAGGGAAACACGACTCCGGAAGGATAAGGGGGAACCTTGGATTTAAAAAGAGAACAGAAGCTGATAAAGAGACAAGCCAGGAACAAGAGGGCGAACTTTTTCATTTTTCTTGAAAGAAACAATCATATCATTTTTCTCTCTCTTTGCTCAATCTTTACATAATTTGTGGAGGTTGATATCATTTGATAGAGAGAAGACAATGATCAATTACATCATGCTCTACCAAATAAAAAAAAGAATTAAAAAGATCTTGAAAGACAAAATCTTTGAGGGGGAACTGGCTACAACTCCAACATCCTGCCTGGGCTGTGTTGCTGATGATATAAGCTGGGAAATATACTACCTTCTCAAAGAAGACAAAAGCAAAAAAAGCTAGCCTGAATTATTCATAAAAACTGCCGATACCATATCTTATTTTCAATGATATCAGCTCTTTATGTTGTTTTTGATTTTCGTTTTGAGCGATTTCCACCATTCTATTCTCTTCTTGATGTCTTTTTCCAGGCCTAATTCTCCGGGCTCATAATATTTCCTTCCTTTTAACCTTTCCGGAAAGGTCTCCATATCTGTTGTTGATAAAAGAAAGTCATGGGCATAGGAATAATCTTTGCCGTACCCCACTTTCTTCGTAAGAGCTGTAACAGGATTTCTGAGATGAAGAGGAACAGGCTCAAAAGGGCTTGCCTCTACATCCTTCATAGCTTTGGAAAAAGCAACATAAGCCCGGTTACTCTTCGGGGCTGACGCCAGGTAGATGACTGCCTCTGCAAGAGCCAGTTCCCCTTCAGGGGAACCGATAAAATCGTATGCTTCTTTGGCCCAAAGGGAAATGAAGAGAGCCTGAGGATCGGCAAGGCCAATATCTTCAGAAGCCATTCTCACCAGCCTGCGGGCTATATAGAGGGGGTCTTCTCCTGCAGCTATCATCCTCGCCAGCCAGTAAAGTGAAGCATCCACATCGCTGTTCCTGACGCTCTTATGAAGGGCAGAGATCAGGTTGAAGTGCTCCTCTCCATTCTTATCGTAGAGGAGGATTCTCTTCTGCAGCGCCTCTTTCACTTCTTCAGGAGTAATCTTTTTATTTTTGACAAGACTTGCAGAAATCTCCAGGGTATTGAGGGCTCTACGGGCATCACCATTGGCATAATCGATAATCATTTGAACGGCCTTGTCCTCAAGTTTAAGATGAAGATCCCCAAGCCCCTGCTCCTCATCAGCAAGAGCCTCTCTGATGATACGAGCTAAAGTTTCTTCGGCTAGAGGATTTAAGACAAGAACCTTCATCCGCGAAAGAAGAGGTGCTATGACCTCAAAAGATGGATTTTCGGTAGTCGAGCCGAAAAGAATGATATCTCCCTTCTCCACGTAAGGAAGAAAAGCACCCTGTTGGGCCTTATTGAACCGGTGTATCTCATCAACGAAAAGGATAGTGGGCTGCCCGTATAATTTCTTATGACTTTCCCCTTGAGCCATCACCTCTTTGACTTCTTTGATGCCTGAGAGGACGGCACTAAAGAAAATATTCGGAAAATTGAAATCCCTGGCTAGAATATGGCCTAAAGTGGTTTTACCCGAACCTGGAGGCCCCCAGAATATGATGGAAACCAGACGATCTGCCTCTATCAACTGTGAAAGAATCTTCCCTTTTCCAATAAGATGCTCTTGTCCATAAAACCTGTCCAGAGTCTGGGGACGCATTCTTTCCGCAAGAGGAATGTGTTTTTCTTCTCTTTTATTTTTCATTTCTTCAGCTGCCGGTTCTGACCTCTATTCATTTTTTGAATATTTTTTCTTATTTTATATTTTTTCTGTAAACAATAAAAGTCTAGCTCCGGCTAACTCACCTGGATTATTAACGAGTCGAGATTGCTGTAGCGGCAAGAACGCATGATAATTAAGGGGACACTAT
>JAGLWV010000300.1 GCA_023133225.1 Candidatus Aminicenantota bacterium
CCCCTTTTTCGCTCCAAGAATAAAGATTTGACCCCCTTTTAATTTGACCCCCTTTTAACATCATGCTATAAAGCAGGTGAGAGGGACGGATAGAGGGACGTTCCCCAAAGTACCACCCTTTGAATATGCGCAAAGCGCAAAAGGATGGTACTTTGGGGAACGTCCCTTTTCAATGCTCTTTTTAATGCGAGATAATGATTGAGATTTGCTTTTTAGGAACGGGGGGAGCGGTTGCCACCGAAGAAAGGGATAATGCTTCTTTTCTCCTTAAACATGATGAGAGGTTGATCTTGATCGACTGCCCCGGAAGCGTTATTCAGAAAATAAAGAAGTTTAAATTTGACCCGCGGGAAGTTCATTCTATTCTTGTGACACACATTCATCCTGATCATATTTATGGATTAGCTTCCTTTGTTCACAGCCTGATGCTGGATGACTGTTTTATCCAACTTTTTGGTTCAGAAGAGACTGTCAATTTTTGCCGGAGCTATCTTGATCTGTTTCATTTGCGGGAGCCGAAAATAAAAACAAGGATTGATTGTGTTTCCCTAACGCCCGGGAAGGGTTTTATGCTGGGTGACTTCCTGGAGTGTAATTCTTTCAGAGTTCCTCATGATTCTTCCTCACTGGCTTATCATTTCTTCTTCAAGAAGGAAAAAAAGGAATTGATTTATTCGGGGGATACGAGTCTCAGCCCGCATCTTTTTCAAGAAGCGGAGGGGATCGACTATCTTATTCATGATTGCAGTGCTCCTTCCCGTTTTTTCAAGAAGTATCCTTCTCTCCGCCGGATGCATTCTAACGCCCTCGAACTGGGGCAACTTTCCCAAAAAAACAGTATCAAGTGCCTTATTCCTTTTCATTTTTTCGGCGAACTGGAATTTTCGCTGTCTGAAATAGAGGAGGAGATCCGTCAGAGCTTTAGAGGGACGGTTATTGTCCCCGAAGATTTTGATAGGATAACTTTATAATATGAACTTTGAGAGAAATGGCTGACATCGTTCTTCTCAACGGTGCCATCTGGACGGTCGATCCGGATCAGCCCTGGGCAGAAGCCCTGGCTGTTGCGGGAAATAAGATCGTTGAAAAGGGTTCCTCCCAACAGATTAAAAAGAAAATCGGTGATAAAACACAGGTTTTCGATTTAAAAGGAGATTTGGTCCTTCCCTGTTTCATCGACAGCCATACTCATTTTTTGAGTGGAGGGTTTTCTCTTTTGAGCATTCAGTTAAGAGATGTGAACAGCCGTGGGGAATTTACAGCCAGAATAAGAGACAAAGCTAAAGAAATGGAGAAAGGAGAGTGGATTCTCAACGGTGACTGGGACCATCAGCAGTTTGACCCTCCGGAGCTCCCAACAAAGGAATGGATCGATGCGGTCACTCCTGAAAATCCAACTTGTGTCAACCGCCATGATGGTCATATGGTTCTTGCCAACAGCCTGGCTTTGCGCCTTGCCGGGATCACTCAGAGTACTCCCTCTCCCGGGGGAGGAGAAATCCTCAAAGACCCGAAGACAGGGGAGCCGACGGGCATTCTGAAAGATGCCGCCATGGACCTTGTCAGGAGAAACATTCCGGAACCTTCTCTTAAGGAAAGGATGAAGGCCGCAGAGGTCGCTCTGAAACATGCTGCTGAAAAGGGTGTAACGTCAGTCCATGATATGACTTCTGCTTCTGACCTTGATGTTTATCAGGAACTTCTGAAGGCTGGTAAACTCACGGCCCGGCTGAATGTCTATATACAGATACTCGAGGCTGATCTTTTCTCAAGTCTAAAGCAACGGATTTCTTCCGGTGATAATCTTTTAAAGATAGGTGGATTAAAAGGGTTTGTTGACGGATCGCTGGGGTCGTCGACGGCTTTGTTTTTCGAACCCTATACTGATAATCCCGAAAAGAGAGGGCTGCTTCACTCCCATATGTTACCTGAAGGCATCATGGAGAGCAGGATCATGAAGGCCGATAGCGCCGGGCTTCAAGTTGCCATTCATGCTATCGGAGATAAGGCCAATAATATGATCCTCGATATTTTTGAAAAGGTAATAGCACGGAGCGGACAAAGAGACAGGCGCTGGAGGATCGAGCATGCTCAACATCTTCTTCCCGGGGATATTGAACGGATGGCCCGGCTCGGCACAATTGCATCTGTTCAACCCTATCATGCTGTAGATGATGGCAGGTGGGCAGAAAGGAAGATAGGCAAGGAAAGGTGCAGGTTTACCTACGCCTTTAAATCCCTCCTGGATAAAGGAGCTGTGCTGGCCTGCGGTTCGGACTGGACAGTTGCTCCCCTGGATCCACTGACTGGAATTTATGCGGCGGTAACACGCCGGACAACGGATGGCAGGAATCCTGAAGGCTGGTTCCCTGAACAGAAAATTTCCCTGGAGGAGGCCGTTAAAGCTTATACGCTGAATGGAGCCTACGCAGAGTTTTCCGAACACATCAAAGGTTCTATTGAAAAGGGGAAATTGGCTGATCTTGTTGTTCTCAGCAGGAATATATTTGAGATCCCGCCTGAAGACATCCTAAGAACTGAAGTCAAAATAACCATCTTTAACGGAAAAATCCTTTACAGGAAATAGAGTGTTTCGATGATCTATCTTTATTTTGCAGCATTGATTATCTCTTTTGCCATTTTATTTAAATCGGCGGATTTTTTTATCAAAGGTGCATCAGGGATTGCCAGAGCACTGGACATTCCAAAATTAATCGTTGGTATAGTGCTGGTGGGCATGGCTACAACGGCTCCCGAATTTGGAGCTTCGGTCATTGCTGCCTTTCGGAAACATCCAGAGATTGCACTGGGTAATGCTATCGGTTCTGTGATCTGTGATGATGGAATTGCCCTTGGCCTGGCAGCGATTCTGGCTCCTGTTGCGATTTTGGTCAACTGCAGAATATTAAAGAGTGTGGGTCTATTTCTTCTCTCCATTGATATTCTTGCTTATCTTCTGGCAAGAAACGGCACGATCGGCCGTGCTGAAGGGATGATTTTCCTCGTTATTTTATGTATTTATTTTATAGTCATCATAAGAAGTCAGAGAGCCAGCCTCAAATTTAAAAATCAGGACACAGATCATGATAGTGAGATAAACAGGAATCTCCTCAAGGCGAAAAAAGCTCTGTTGAAGAGATCGGTCTATTTTTTTCTTGGAGGGCTTACGGGGGTCTTCATTACCTGCTGGATTGTTGTCGAAGCATCCATTCACATCGCTGAATATTTCTCTGTTTCCGAGGTGATCATCGGGTCGACCATCGTTGCCATCGGGACGTCTCTTCCTGAAATAAGCACCTGTATTACCGCAGCCCTGAAAGGAGAAGGGGAGATTGCAGTGGGCGATATCCTCGGAGCGGATATCCTCAACATTCTGTGGATCATAGGTTTTGCCTCCGTTGTTAATCCGATAAAGGTTGGAGTGGACTTCATTAACTTCATATTTCCTTTTATGATCTTGATAGTAGTCGTCATGCTAGTGTCCATGAGAATCGGGTGCCGGTTGGGAAAGATAAAGGGCTTTGTGCTTTTAGGACTTTATCTGGTTTACCTCACTTTGACCCTTATATTTTTCACCTGATTTCCCATTTGATATTTTTTTTCCAATAGTGTTGCCCTAGTAAGATTATCCTGCTAATATAGTCTGTCCTTTTCCAGCGCAGGAGTCAGGAGTAAGGAATAAATGCAGGCGTTATAAACGAAAGCTTCTCTCAAGACATATTCTCTTATTAATAAAGGAAGCATGATATGGAAAAGATTCTTAGCGAATTCGAAAAGAATCAAAAGGAACTTATTCACATTCTTCATGATGTACAGAAAAAATATGGCTACATTCCTTCCCAGGCTGTATCTGAAATTTCCCGGCATATAAAAATTTCTGAAAGCGAAATATACGGAGTCCTTTCGTTTTACAAAGCCTTTACGCTCAAGCCACGGGGCAAGCACGTTATAACAATCTGTTTGGGAACAGCTTGCCATGTTAGAGGAGCACCGATGATCCTCGATGAATTCAAGAGAAAATTAGATATTGAACCGGGTGAAACCACGGACGACAATCTTTTTACACTGGAGACCGTGAATTGTGTTGGAGCTTGTGCGCTGGGCCCCATTGCGATTGCAGATGGTGATTATCATGGCCAGATGAAAACGGGAGAGGTTGGTAAACTTGTTGAAAAACTGAAAAACGAAAAAAGGAACGATTCTGAATAATGGATGATATCAATCTCACGAAATTAGACGAAATAAGAGCCAAAATTTCCCAGCTCCGGGAAAAGCAAAAAACATGTATCACTGTCTGCGGAGGAACAGGCTGTCATGCTTACGGCTGCTTAGAGGTAGCGGAAGCCTTTAAGGAGGAAATAGGGAAGCAAAATCTCCAGGATTTGGTGGATGTGAAGACCACTGGATGCCATGGTTTCTGTGAAAGAGGCCCGATCGTTGTCATTCAGCCAGAGGGAATTTTTTATCAAAGAATTCAGCTTGACAATATCAAAGACGTTATCTCCAAGACGATCATCAACAAGGAGATCATAGATAAACTTCTTTATATTGACCCCAGGACGAAAGAAAAGATCGTTCAAGAAAAGGAAGTTCCCTTTTACAAGAAGCAAAAGCGCATCATTTTCGGAAATAACGGATTTATAGATCCGACGGATATCAAAGATTATATAGCCTTAGAAGGATACAAAGCCCTGACAAAAGTCCTCTTTGATATGACCTCAGAAGACGTCATGGGAGAGATAAAGGCTTCCGGTCTGAGGGGGAGAGGAGGAGCAGGTTTCCTTACAGGAAAGAAGTGGGAGATTTGCC
>JAGLWV010000301.1 GCA_023133225.1 Candidatus Aminicenantota bacterium
GCCCGGAGGGTAAAAAATGCCGATAGAAAAAAAGAACTTAAAAAAAGGCGATCCCCTTGATATACTGAAAAAGCAAAATAGTGTGCTTATTTCATAGATTTTGATTATTAGTATCGGCAGTTTTTATGAATAATTAAGGATTGGCTGAAATTGAAGAAGTTAGGCTTAATAATCAATCCGATCGCAGGCATGGGGGGACGTGTAGGTCTTAAAGGAACGGATGGTTTAGACATTCTGGAAAAGGCTAAGAAGTTAGGAGCAAAGCCGCAGTCTGAAGAACGTGCAGTAGAAACCCTGAAAAGACTTGAGCCGCTCAAAGATAAGATCGAGTTGATAACCTATCCAGAAGAAATGGGTGAAACGGCATCTGTTCGGTGCGGTTTTTCACCGAGGATTATCGGGACCATAAAGGGCTTCATGACTGCTGCTGCGGATACTCAACAGGCTGCCAGAAACATGTCGGATCTGGGTGTTGATTTGATTCTTTTTGCCGGTGGAGATGGAACTGCCAGGGATATATACAGGGCTGTGGGAGATTCATCTGTGGTTTTGGGGATACCTGCCGGAGTGAAAATTCATTCGGCTGTTTACGCCTGTAATCCAGTGATCTCAGGAGACCTGGCTGCTTTATTCCTGGAGGGCAAAATAAAAAAAATTATAGAAGCAGAAGTCATGGACATAGATGAGGAGAATTTTAGAAGAGATATAATATCAGCCAGATTATATGGTTATTTAAGAATACCTTATAAAAACAGGTATCTTCAAAGGGTAAAAACCGGGAGTTCCGAGGATGAGAGATATTCTCAGGAAGCGATTGCTTTTGAGATAATTAAAAATATGTCTGATGAGTTTTATTACATCATCGGCCCTGGGACTACAACAAGGGCCGTAATGGAGAAACTGAATGTAGACTGTTCTTTATTAGGCGTAGACATGGTTTATAGGAAAAGGCTTGCCGGAAAGGATTTAAGCGAGTCGGAATTGTTAGAAAAGATTGAAGGAAAAAAAGCGAAATTGATTGTAACACCTATTGGCGGCCAGGGATATCTGTTCGGTAGAGGAAATCAACAAATAAGCCCGGAAGTGGTTGAATGTGTTGGAAAGGAAAATATTATCATCATTGCAACAAAGCAAAAAATAAATTCTTTATTTGGCCATCCGTTGTTAATCGATACAGGGAATGAGGCAGCCGATCGATTATTAAATGATTATTTTAGGGTAATAACGGGTTATCGAGAATATGTCGTTTATAAAGTGACGTACATGCCTGATTCATGATCGGATGGGGATGCTCTCTTTTTTCTCTCTTGATTGACCATAAACACTGAGAAAACCTGGCAGAAAAAAGAGACCCTCCCCCTTTATTCTTAATTGAGGAAACATCCTTCTATTCAAAAAAAAATCCTTTTTGGGAAGATAGACGCAAGAATTTCGTCTAAATACTAGTATTTGATTAAGAATAGCTTTACAATAAATGTTCTGATTTTTTTTCTTCACCTGCCTTTTTGTTAAGTTTTTGAACAAAAATTATGTAGATCGTAAAGGAGAAATTATATGAAGCTCCGCTTCGCTATCATCTTTGCTGTGTTGAGTCTCACGTGTATGGTTGCGACTCCCTTTTTGTATTCCCAGGAGGAACAAAATGATATTGAGGAAATGAAAAAGAAGGCTCCAAAAGTATTCTTAGACGGCAGGCGGATAGACCGGAACTATATCAGAACGGAAATTCCCTTTGTGAATTACGTGAGAGACAGGAAAGAGGCCGATGTCCATGTCTTGATAACGACCCAGACGACTGGCTCTGGAGGCAGGGAATACACGATAGCCTTTATCGGACAAAAAGAGTGTTCAGGCATTAACAACACCTTGATTTATGCTTCAAATAATACGGATACTTCTGAAGAAATCCGGAGAGGGTACGTTCAGGTACTAAAGATGGGTCTGATATCGTATGTAGCACGATCGCCAATCTGCAATCAAATTGGAATTTCCTTTAAAGAGGAAGTCAATCTGACTTCCGTGGAAGACAAATGGAACTTCTGGGTATACAGTCTCAGTCTTCGTGGCCGCCTTAACGGAGAAGCGAGCAGAAGCTCCAGTTCCATTTCCGGCAATTTATCTGTGAATAGAGTCACACCAGAGTCAAAGTTAAGAATGGGAATATCTGGTAATTTTGACCAGAGAAACTATACATCAGACGATGAAAAATACACCAGCTCTTCGGAAAGTAAAAGTTTTAGTGGGTTGTTTGCCAAAAGCTTAAATGGCCACTGGTCCATAGGAGCCTTTTTGAATCTGTCTTCATCCTCTTACAGAAATATAAAGTTCAGCATAAATCCGGCTCCTGCGATTGAATACAATTTGTTTCCCTATTCTGAATCGACACGAAGACAGCTCCGTTTTTTATATAAACTTGGCTATAATTTTTCCCGGTACAGGGAATTGACAGTTTATAATAAAACCTCTGAAGGATTATTCGGCCAGTCTCTTGCTGTTACCATGGAAATAAGAGAACCCTGGGGAACCGTGGAAGCATCCCTGGAAGGGTCTCATTACTTCCATGATTTTAGTAAGAATAGATTTGAATTTGACCTTGAATTGTCATTCCGAGTTCTCAAAGGTTTATCTTTCAATATCCAAGGTGGATACGAACGGATTCATGACCAGTTAGCATTGGTTAAAGGTGAGGCCACACTGGAAGAAATTCTGCTGCGCCGGAAAGAACTTGCAACAGAATATGAATATTCCTTATCCGTTGGCTTGAGCTTTACTTTCGGCTCTATCTACAGCAATGTCGTCAATCCACGTTTCGGTGGAGGTGGAGGCGACCGCTGGAGGCGCTTCCGTTGATGAATTTTTAAAATTGCCTCTCAACGACCTTATTTGCCGTTTGGGACGCCGTTTGGGACGTTCCCCAAGGAACCACCCTTCACATTTCCAAAATTGTAATAGAACATATCTCCATATTTTGAAAAAAAGGGACAGAAAAACAGGACAGAAAAAAGGGGACAGGCTACTTTTTTCCAAAAAAGTTGCCTGTCCCCTTTTTTCTGTCCTGTCCCCTTTTCCCCTTTTTTTTTCTGTCCTGCCCATCTTTTTCCAGTTTTGGTTCACCAGTCTGCTTGTATTTTTGTGATTTTAATATAGCGGGAGTTGTTTTGGTTGTGTTTTTCATACCTTTTCTGCTATAAAATTGGATAAACAAAGATTTCATAAAGAGAGGAAAACGGGTCATGGTAAACAATAAAGACTTAAAAGTGAATCCTCCGGTCAAGCGCCTTAGGGGTGCACTTCCTAAAATAGGGATTCGTCCTGTCATTGACGGCAGGCGAAAGGGAGTCCGCGAATTCCTTGAAAGCCAAACCATGAAGATGGCTGAATCAGCCGCCCGGTTTTTGACAGAAAACCTTCGTCATTCTAATGGGCTTCCGGTTGAGTGTGTCATCGCCGATACCTGTATTGGTGGTGTAGCAGAAGCGGCTGATGCGGCTGAAAAATTTTCACGTGAAGGAGTTGGAGTTTCTCTCACAGTGACGCCCTGCTGGTGCTATGGAACTGAGGTGATGGATACGAATTCCCTGGTTCCCAAGGCAGTTTGGGGATTTAACGGGACAGAGCGTCCCGGTGCAGTTTATCTGGCAGCCGCACTTGCCGGGTATAATCAAAAGGGATTGCCGGCATTCAGCATATACGGAAGAGATGTCCAGGACAGTGAAGATACCTCCATCCCTGAGGATGTCCAGGAGAAACTGCTTCTTTTTACCAAAGCCGGCCTGGCTCTGGCAGAAATGAAGGGCAAGTCTTATCTTGCTATCGGTTCTGTTTCTATGGGTATAGCCGGGTCAATTGTTGACCAGGAATTTTTTCTGGACTATCTCGGTATGCGCACAGAATCCATTGATATGACTGAAATGACGAGAAGGATTGAAGAAAAGATCTATGATAAAGAAGAATTTGAGCGGGCACTCAAGTGGGTAAAGAAAAACTGTACCGAAGGGGAAGACATGAATCTTCCAGATCTCCAGGTGTCCCGGGAAAGAAAGGACAGGGAGTGGGAAACCGTGGTTAAAATGACCATGATTGCCCGGGACCTGATGATCGGAAATCCCCGCCTGGAGGGACTTGGCTACGGAGAAGAGGCGCTCGGACACAATGCTCTGGCTGCCGGTTTCCAGGGTCAACGCCAGTGGACAGACCATTATCCCAACGGTGATTTTATGGAAGCCATGTTGAACTCCTCCTTTGACTGGAATGGAATCCGCGAATCGTTCATCATGGCTACCGAAAATGATAGTTTGAACGGAGCTGCCATGATATTCGGCCATCTCCTGACCGACACAGCCCAGATTTTTTCTGATGTCCGCACATACTGGAGTCCTCAGGCTGTAAAGCGGGTGACAGGAAAGGAACTGACGGGTAAACCCTCGAAGGGTTTCATTCATTTGATCAATTCGGGCTCATCCACTCTGGATGGTACGGGACAGCAGAACCGTGACGGTCTTCCTGTTATGAAAGCATACTGGGAGATTACACCTGAAGAAGTTAAAAAATGCCTGGGAGCCACTCGCTGGTGTCCTGCGGATCAAGGCTATTTTCGCGGAGGTGGATTTTCCTCGCAGTTTTTGACTGAGGGCGAAATGCCGGTTACTATGTTCCGGATCAATATTGTCAAAGGCCTCGGACCTGTACTTCAGATAGCCGAAGGGTATACTGTCGAACTGCCGAAGGATGTCCACGATGCGCTGGATAAACGGACAAGTCCTACATGGCCGACTACCTGGTTTGTTCCGAATTTAACAGGAGAAGGGCCCTTTAAGGATGTGTATTCGGTCATGTATAACTGGGGAGCCAATCATGCGGCGGTCAGTTACGGCCATATTGGCGATAAATTGATCACTCTTGCTTCAATGCTTCGTATTCCTGTCAACATGTCTAATGTTCCCGAAGAACGTATTTTCAGGCCCAGTGCCTGGAGTGCTTTTGGAACCAGGGACCTTGAGGGAGCCGATTACAGGGCCTGTAAGAATTTTGGACCACTGTATGGATGAGAATCTTCCATCCAGCTAATGGCTTACAACTCGATCTGAACTTTAGATTTAAAAATCATGCCTAAAGCAAATTTTTTAGCGTTTGACTTTGGTGCTGAAAGTGGAAGGGCCATCCTGGGTGTTCTGGACGGGGAGAAAATCGTTCTTGAGGAAATTCATCGTTCCCCGAACGTTCAGATTAAGGAATCCGGGCATATTCACTGGAATATTTCTAACCTTTTTGACGAATTAAAAAAAGGCCTTTCTTCTGCGGCAAATCTTGGTTTTAAAGACCTGCTGGGTATTGGAGTTGATACATGGGGGGTAGATTTTGGCTTGCTTGGAGAAGATAATCAGATATTGGGGAATCCCTTTGCTTACCGTGATTCACGAACAGAGGGGATAATGGAAAGAGCGTTTGAATTAATGCCAAAAGAAGAGCTGTACTCCTGTACTGGAATTCAATTTATGCAGTTTAATTCGATTTTCCAGCTCTTGAGTATGGTTCTCTCGAAAAGCCCGTTATTAGAGTCCTGCAAGATGCTTTTGTTCATGCCCGACCTGTTTAATTTTCTCCTTACGGGTGAGAAATACTCTGAATACACGATTGCTTCCACATCCCAGCTGTTGAATGCGGAAAAAAAGGAATGGGAGTCCAATATCTTTGAAAAGCTCTTTTTACCCATGGATATCATGGCACCTTTGGTCCCGCCTGGAACAATTATTGGGAAACTTTTGCCCGGCATTGCCCGGGAAGCAGGGATGTCTCAAATCGATGTGATAGCTCCGGCCTGTCATGATACGGCCTGTGCTGTTGCGGCTGTTCCGGCGAAAAGCTCGAACTGGGCTTATTTAAGTTCGGGAACATGGTCTGTGGTGGGAATTGAAGTGGATGAGCCGATCATTAATGAAATCACTCTGAAGAATAATTTCACCAACGAAGGAGGGATAAATCAGAAAATTCGGTTCTTGCGCAATACAATGGGTTTGTGGTTGCTTCAAAGATGTATCAAAAGCTGGGAAAAAAAAGGAGAATCCCTTACTTATAGTGAGCTGACAAATCTTACTGAAAAGACTCCCGCTTTCAAATGTTTCATCGATCCCGATGACCGGATGTTTCTGAATCCAGAAGATATGCCCACGGCTATTGTTGAATTCTGTAAGAAGACGCAGCAGCCCATACCAGGGGAAAAAGGAGAATATGTTCGCTGCATTTTTGAAAGTTTGGCTTTGAAGTATCGTTTCATTATCGACAGGATCAAAAATATGTGCAAAAAGCCCCTTGATGTCCTCCATATTGTCGGTGGCGGTTCCCAGAATGAGCTTTTAAACCAGTTTAGCGCCAACGCAACAGGATTACCCGTTGTTGCAGGCCCAGTTGAGGCTACCGCAGCCGGAAATATCCTTATCCAGGCAGTAACAAAAAAAGAGCTGACAGGAATTGAGGAGGGACGTCGATTGGTGTCCCGTTCGTTTCCTTTAAAATATTATGAGCCTGAGTTTCAGGAAAAATGGAATGAAGTTTATGAAAAAACTAAATGGATGTTTACATAAAAGTAAAAAAAGTCAGGTCTTGTTTTTTGCCTCTTATTCCTGGAAACACGGTCAAATACCACCGGAGACAAGATATGAGAACTAAATGTCTGATTGTGATATCCGGTTTTATTGCGTTGAGTATCTTTACGGCATGGGGGAATAACATAAAACAATTTCCCATGTCACAGGCGAATGAAAAGGAAGTCTATGACTGGGAAAATCCGGAAGTCTTTGGGCGGAACAGGGTTCCTGCCCACTGTACATATATTCCATACCCGGATAAAAAATCGGCTCAAAAAAACGATCCCTCTCAATCGCCTTTTTATTTATCCCTGAACGGAACCTGGAAATTCAACTGGGTTAAAAAACCTGCCGGCCGTCCCTTTGATTTTTACAAAGACAACTATAATGTCAGCCAGTGGGAGGATATTCTTGTTCCGGGCAACTGGGAATTGCAGGGTTTCGGTGTTCCTATATATACAGATGAAGAATACCCGTTTCCAGCCAATCCTCCTCACATCCCTCATGATTACAATCCGGTAGGGTCATACAGAAGAACTTTTATCATGCCGGAAGACTGGAATGGGCGCCAGGTGTTTCTCCACTTCGGAGGAGTGAAGTCAGCCATGTATGTCTGGGTGAACGGGGAAAAAGTTGGCTACAGTCAGGGCAGCAAAACTCCTGCAGAGTACAATATCACGAAATATTTACGCCGGGGGCAGAATACTCTGGCGGTGGAGGTATACCGCTGGAGTGACGGCGCCTATCTTGAAGGGCAGGATTACTGGAAAATCAGCGGCATCGAGCGTGATGTTTTTCTTTATTCAACTCCCCAAGTCCATATCCGTGATTTTTTTGTGCATGCGGATCTGGATGAAAACTATACAGACGGAAAGCTGAAGGTATCCGTCCATATAAAAAACCATTTACCCGAAGCACCGGGTCTATGCCGGATTCGTATGGAGCTTTTTGATGCAGATAATGAGCCGGTCTTTGAAATCCCTCTGGTAAAGCAAGTGAAGTTCAAAAGGCCCGGTGAGGCGGTTGTTCATTTTGAACGATTCATGAAAAATCCGGCCAAATGGACGGCTGAAACTCCAAATCTGTATTCAATGATTCTTTCGCTGTCTGATACTTCAGGAAAGACGACTGAAGCAGTGGCCTGCAGAGCTGGATTCAGAAAAGTTGAGATAAAAAACGGGCAGCTTTTAGTCAACGGAGTTCCGGTCGACATTAAGGGTGTCAACCGCCACGAGCATGATCCTGTGACCGGTCGCACCGTGACGGACGTTTCAATGTTGAAAGATATCCGGTTGATGAAGCAGTTCAACATCAATGCGGTTCGAACGAGCCATTACCCGAATAATCCGAGATGGTATGAGCTGTGTGACGAATACGGACTTTATGTTATTGACGAGGCCAATATCGAATCTCACGGCATGGGATACGATCCGGACAGAACGCTCGGTAATAATCCGGAATGGAAAGCGGCCCACCTGGACCGTACCATGCGTATGGTTGAGCGGGATAAGAATCACCCGTCCATCATCATCTGGTCTCTTGGCAATGAGGCGGGTGACGGAGTTAATTTCGAAGCCACCTATGCCTGGATCAAAGAACGGGATCCCTCCCGGCCGGTGCAGTACGAACAGGCAGGACAAAAACCTCATACCGATATCGTCTGTCCCATGTACAGAACGATCTGGCATTTAGAGGAGTATGTTCGCAAAGAGAAGAGCCGTCCGATCATCCTGTGTGAGTATGCCCATGCCATGGGAAACAGCGTCGGGAACCTCCAGGATTACTGGGATGTTATAGAAAAGCACCGGCAGCTTCAGGGCGGTCTCATCTGGGACTGGGTTGACCAGGGATTGCTTAAGAAGACAGAGGAAGGCGAAGAATTCTGGGCTTACGGCGGTGATTTTGGACCGCCCGGTATGCTTAGTGACAGGAATTTTTGCATCAACGGACTCGTGTTTCCTGACAGAAAGCTGCATCCGCATATTTGGGAAGTCAAGAAGGTTTACCAGTACATAAAAGTTAAATCCGTAGATCTGGAGAAAGGGAAGATCGAAATACACAATACGTATGATTTTACCAGCCTCATCTCTTTCAAAATGGAATGGACTGTTATGGGTGATGAGAAAAAGATAACGGAAGGAACGCTGCCTCCCTTGGATATTGCACCCCGGAATTCGCGGGTCGTAAACCTGCCCTTGCACGGGATACTACCGGAACCCGGTGTGGAGTATTTTCTCAGGGTAAGTTTTAAGACGGTTGATAAAACGCCTCTTCTTCCCAAAGGCCATGAGGTTGCCTGGGACCAGTTTAAGCTGCCTCTGTATGTGCCAGCAGAGAAGGTCAATCTTTCTATGTTGGCAGAATTAAAGCTGAAAGAAACCAAGAACTCAATACAAGTAAGAGGAAAGAATTTTAATGTCGTTTTCACTAAAAAAACAGGGCAAATAACATCTCTCGTTTATGAAGGGACGGAGTTTATTAAAACCGGCCCTGTGCCGAATTTCTGGCGGGCACCAACCGACAATGATTTTGGCGGCGATATGCCTCAGCGGCTCGGTATCTGGCGAAAAGCAGGAGCAAATCGAACTATCGCTAGAGTCATGACAAAGAAAATAAACTCCCGCCAGGTTCAAATCGAAGTCGCTTCGATATTACACGCGGGTGCGTCAAAATACTACACAACCTACAGGATTTTTGGAAGCGGCGATATAGTCGTGACAAACAGGTTTGTGCCGGGCAGTGCTGACCTGCCCGAGATGCCCCGGTTTGGGATGACGATGACCCTGCCTGTGGAATTTGATAACATCTCCTGGTACGGGAGAGGACCCCACGAGAATTACTGGGACAGGAAAACAGGAGCTGCAGTGGGTGTTTTTTGCGGAAAAGTGAGAGACCAGTATCATCCATATATCCGGCCCCAGGAAAACGGCAATAAAACGGATGTTCGCTGGATTGCGTTGACAAATGATAAGGGGATGGGTCTTCTGGCTGTGGGTTTGCCTTTTTTGAGCATCAGCGCTCACCATTTCCTGATTGATGATTTTGATCCGGGTCTTAAAAAGCGGCAGAGACACACATTTCATCTGAAAAAGCGGAATCTGGTTGCTTTAAACCTGGATTACAAGCAGATGGGTGTGGGGGGTGATACAAGCTGGGGCAAGCGGGCACGGCCCCATCCAAGTTACACCCTGTACGCTAAAGAATATTCCTACAGCTTCCGCCTGCGTCCCTTCTCGAAAGGGGAGGGGACACCCATGAAGCTGAGCAAACAGCTATTTTAAATTGGGATCAGATCAGACCTTGACTTTGGACAGCAGGAGAAGATAATTTGATAATTTAGTGACCAATATATCCAATGCAGAGATCAGACTCAGTTTTATAAGGAGTCATAACATGAAAAGGAATTTTTGGTACTTCTTGATTATATGTTTTTGCGCGGTTTTCCTATTTTTTTCACTCCAATATGTCACATTACAAGGATTCCATTTGGAGAAATTAGAGAAATCGCAGGAGCTTTTAGAGAAAGAGAAAGCAGAAGGGAAGCCAATGTTCCGGGGCTATACGATTCCTTTGATTGATCTGGCCGGCCAGAAAAACCGCCAGGTCATTGTGGACAGGGAGTCTGGTCAATACCTCGGTCATCCAACCACCGTGCTTCTCGAAGACAACAGAACGATAGTCACGGTATATCCTAAAGGTCACGGCAGAGGTGCTATTGTAATGAAGAAAAGCACTGACGGTGGCCGGACCTGGAGCGATCGGTTATCCGTGCCCGATAACTGGGTGACAAGTAAAGAGGTGCCAACCATCCATCGTGTGATAGATCCGGAAGGGGATAAGCGCCTGATTCTATTCTCGGGACTTTATCCGGTGCGTATGGCTGTCTCTGAGGATGATGGAAGCACCTGGACGCCCCTCAGGCCTGTAGGTGATTGGGGGGGCATCGTTGTTATGGGTAGTGTTGTGCGGCTTCGTAAGGGCAACTACATGGCGATGTTTCATGATGACGGCCGTTTTTTCCACAAGGACGGCAGGCGGACTCAGACAATGAGACTTTATATAACGTTCTCAAATGACGGCGGGCTGACCTGGTCCTTTCCGGAAGAGATCTTTGAATCAGACAAGATTCATCTGTGTGAGCCAGGCGTTATCCGCTCTCCGGATGGAGAACAACTGGCAGCGCTTCTTCGTGAAAACAGACGCATGCGCAACTCCTACGTGATTTTCTCGAACGATGAGGGAAAGACCTGGTCTGAACCGCGTGAGCTACCGGGCTCTTTGACAGGAGACAGGCATACCGGAAAATATGCGCCCGACGGCCGGTTGTTCATCTCATTCCGCGATACGGCCCATGAAACACCGACTCAGGGAGATTGGGTTGCCTGGGTCGGTACATATGACGATATCCTTAATAACCGCGAGGGCCAGTACCGAGTTAGGTTGATGGATAACACTCACCGCTGGGACTGTGCCTATCCCGGGGTGGAAGTCCTGCCCGATGGAACCTTTGTTGTCACAACGTATGGCCATTGGGTCGAGGGGGAAGAGCCTTACATCGTCAGCGTGAGATTGAAACTCAATGAACTGGATACAATGTTTGCGGAGGGAGTGGACGCTTCCGGGGATAGATTGCTTCAAATCGAAACGGAAAGAAGCGAGATCAACGACTGGGAAAATCCCAGGAAAATCGGCCAGAATAAGGAACCGGCCCACTGCACATTGATTCCTTATGGGGACATAAAAACAGCCCTGAAGGGAAAAAGGGAGGCTTCGAGATTCTACAAATCTCTCAACGGTAACTGGAAGTTTCACTGGGTTTTAAAGCCTGCTGATCGGCTCAAGAACTTCTACAAGTCCAATTTTAATGTCAGTGGATGGGAAACGATTCCTGTGCCCAGCAACTGGCAAATGCACGGCTACGGAAGGCCGATTTACCTCAACGTTCGCTATCCATTTAAGAAAAATCCGCCTTACATCCAGCACGATTATAATCCGGTTGGTTCCTACAGGACGGAATTTGAGGTTCCGAGGGATTGGAAGGGGAGGCAGACCTTTATCCATTTTGAGGGTGTTGAGTCTGCGTTTTATCTCTGGATCAACGGCAGAAAAGTTGGTTACAGCCAGGGAAGCAGGACGCCGGCAGAGTTCAATATTACCAAATACCTTTCTAAAGGAAAAAACGTTTTGGCTGCAGAGGTCTTTCGCTGGTCTGACGGATCGTATCTTGAATGCCAGGATTTCTGGCGGCTTAGCGGGATATATCGAGATGTCTACCTTTTCTCGGCTCCTTCTGTTCATATTCGTGATTTTGAGGTGAGCTGTGACCTGGACGAGGACTATCAAGATGCCGTCTTGTCTATCATATCCAGGGTGCGGAATTATTCAGATGAAAGCTGCAAAAGTCTGAAAGTGGAGGCATCTCTCCTGGATGCTGGCGGCAACCCTGTCGGTCCACTTGTATTGATGACGGGTTCTACTCCTTACATATCACCTGGTGCAGAGAGTACGATCAAGATGAAAACCGGTGTTTCAAATCCTCTTAAATGGTCTGCGGAAAAGCCAAACCTTTACACGGTGATTTTGAGGCTTAGAGATGCCAGCGACAGGATTGTCGAGATTGAGCGCTGTAATTTTGGTTTTCGAAAAGTCGAGATCAGAGGAGGTCAGCTTTTACTCAACGGTGCTCCGATCCTTATAAAAGGAGTCAATCGCCATGAACATGACCCTGATACCGGCCATTCTGTAGGCCTGGAGTCTATGGTCAGAGATATCAAGTTGATGAAACGGTTCAATATCAATACTGTACGGACCGCCCATTATCCGAATGATCCTCAGTGGTATGACCTCTGTGATAAATACGGGATTTACCTGATCGATGAGGCGAATATTGAGTCTCATGGTATCGGTTATAAGCCTGAGAATACCCTGGCTAACAAGCCGGAATGGAAAGATGCACATATGGACCGCATTATAAGCATGGTTGAGCGCGACAAAAACCATCCCTCGGTCATTATCTGGTCGATGGGAAACGAAGCCGGCGATGGCACTACCTTTGAAGCCGGCAGTGAATGGATCCACCGGCGGGATCCGACACGTCCTGTTCATTATGAACGGGCAGGCAGGAGGCCGCACACAGATATCGTCTGCCCGATGTATTCTAGAATCGAATCGATCGTTAAATATGCCCAGGAAGAGCAGGAACGGCCTTTGATTCTCTGTGAATACGCACATGCTATGGGTAATGCTGTTGGCAACCTTCAAGAATACTGGGATGCCATCGAGGAGTATAAACATCTTCAAGGCGGCAGCATCTGGGATTGGGTCGATCAGGGCCTGCGGAAAAAAACGGAAGATGGAAAAGAATACTGGGCTTATGGTGGTGATTTCGGCGATGAACCCAATGACGGAAACTTCTGCATCAACGGTCTGGTTTTTCCTGATCGTCAAATCCCGCCCAAGCTGTGGGAGGTTAAGAAAGTCTATCAATCGGTTGGAATCGAGGCAGAAGATGCGGTTTCGGGCAAGCTCAGGTTGCTCAATAAGTACTTCTTCACAAATCTCAAAGAATTTGATGTCGAGTGGACACTTTCAGAGGACGGCAAAATTATTCAGAGAGGCACCCTTGAGCCTCCTGACACTGCTCCAGGAGAGAGCAAGGTGTTTACTATCCCCATTCAAAAACCGGCTTTTACTCCAGGCGCCGAGTACTGGTTGAAAGTGGGCTTTCACCTGAGAGAGGATACAAGCTGGGCACAGAAATGTCATGAAGTAGCCTGGGAGCAGATCAAGATTCCTTACGATGTGCCAGCCAAGCCAGTTATGGATATGGAACAGATGACTGAACTGAAAATGGATTCTTCCGATGGCCTTTTGACTGTTTCGGGGGAGGGCTTCAGTGTTACCTTCAGTCCGGAAAACGGAGTTCTAACCTCGCTTGTATACGGGAATAAAACTCTTATCAAAAACAAAAAGGATACCGTCAACGGCCCTGTGTTGAACGTGTTCCGGGCGCCTTCTGATAACAACCGCCGGTTGGGCCGGCGCTGGTACAAAGCAGGACTGAACAATCTGCAGCGGCAGGTTAAATACTTTAATATCGAGCAGGTCAACGATAAGATTATCCGGATTATGATCCATACCTCATACCAAGGTACTGAGGATAGAGGATTCGAGTTTACCTCAACCTACACGGTCTTCGGCAATGGCTACATACTGGTGGACAATGATATCAAACCTGTTGGAGAGCTTCCGGTTTTACCGAAAATTGGGCTCCAGATGACTGTTTCCGGAGAGTTCGATCATTTTTATTGGTACGGGCGTGGTCCGCATGAGAATTACCCTGACCGCAAAACAGGTTCAGATATCGGAGTTTTTAGCAGTACTGTTTCTGAGCAGTATGTGCCATATGTCAGACCTCAGGAAACAGGCAATAAGGAAGATGTCCGCTGGGCAGCATTACTGGATGAGTCTCGTGAAGGGCTGCTGGTTGTTGCAGGGAATGTTTTATCGGTGACTGCCCTGCATCACTCGGCTGGAGACCTGGACAAGGCTGAACATATCCATGAAATAATACCCAGGGATGAAGTCTTTCTCTGTCTGGATGCTTATCAGCTCGGTTTGGGAAACGGAAGCTGTGGTCCTGGTGTGATTAAAAAGTATCTCCTCAACCCCAAACCAGTTCGCTTCAGTTTCAGCTTCCGGCCATATTTCAGGGCAATGGGCGATATCTCCGCAGTTGCCCGCCTCCGGATACCAAAGAATTTTTAAACACAAAAAGTTATTTCAATTCCTTCCCTGTCAGTAATAAATTAATAAATAGGGGGACACAATACTTATTTCCTAATTTATTCAATTGTTTATTCTTCGGAGATAGGTATTGTGTCCCCCTAATTACAGAACATTAACGAGATATAATAGGTATTTTTTAACCGTTCTTCTTATTCTAAATTGACACCAATTTGCTCAATAAGTATGCTATGTCCGCTTGTCAATATTAATATTAGATATCTAATTTTTTTAATCGGAGGACTACTATGAGAAAAACAACACGTACAGTTTTTATTTTATTCTTTATTTTTATGTCATCCGGAATCACTATGGCTCAGGATATCGGTGTCACGGCTGTTCGTGATATTGACCAAATTCTCCCCGTGGAGCAGAGGGCCCGGATTATGAATGAGATCCTGGAGTGGAGACTTGATCACATCGTTCCAGAACTCATGAGGCGTGAGGGGATCGACATCTGGATCATCATCTGCCGCGAATACAATGAGGACCCTGTCTACCTCTCCATGGTTCCTGAACCGACTCAAGCGGCCCGCAGGACGTCCATTCTGATCTTTCATGACAAAGGGGAACAGGGAGTGGAACGCTTAACCGGAAGCTTTTATGGAATGGGAAAATGGTATAAATCGATATACACTGATCAAACCAAAGATCAGATTGTCAATCTCGCAGATTACATCAAAGAGCACAATCCTCAAAAAATTGGAATCAATGAATCCGAGACATGGGCCTTTGGGGACGGATTATCAGCCTCTTTTAAAGCCAGTCTGCTCAAAGCATTAGGGCCCGAATATTCCAAAAGGCTGGTTTCGGCAGAAAACCTGTGTGTGGGGTGGCTAGAAACCCGAAGCCCACGCGAATTGAGTATCTACCGATATATCTGCGGCATTGCCCATGATATCATCGCTGAGTTTTTCTCCAATAAAGTCATCACCCCTGATATTACGACAACCAATGATGTTGTCTGGTGGATCAGGCAAAAATACACAGACCTGGGGCTGGATTTCTGGTTCCAGCCTTCTGTCTCCATCCAACGCTCAAAAAAAGAAGCCTCCAAGTACCCGGACAAGAACACGGTAATAAGGCGGGGAGATCTCCTCCACTGCGACATTGGAATTGAGTATTTGGGGCTGTGTACCGATACTCAAGAAAATGCCTATGTCTGCAAAATTGGAGAAAATGATGCTCCGGAAGGATTGAAAGAAGCTCTAAAAAGAGGGAACAGGCTCCAGGATATCGTTATGGCCGAACATAAAGCAGGAAGGACAGGAAACCAAGTGCTTAAATCATCTTTGGAAAAGGCCAAAGACGAGGGCCTGGATCCAGCGGTCTACTGTCATCCCCTTGGAATTCATGGCCATGCGGCCGGATTCGTAGTGGGCCTCTGGAACAGGCAGGATGGTGTTCCGGTAAGGGGGGATTATCCTCTCTACTACAACACCTGTTATGCTATTGAAATGAACAACGTCTATAAAGTTCCTGAATGGGATGGTCAATCCGTCCGGATGGGGCTTGAAGAAGGGGGAGTCTTCACGGAAAAAGACGGGTGTCAATTTATCGACGGACGTCAGACAAAATTTTATATCATTTTATAGGGATATCTCTTTCCCAAGTATTTAATTCATAAGCATAACTAAACCCGGTTCGAACTGGCCAGGAAACAGTCCCCCTTATTCATACTTCAGTGCTGAAACCGGATCTGCAAGAGACGCCTTTATCGTTTGATAGCTGACCGTGAGAAACGCAATAGTCCAGGCGAGGCCTCCTGCCAAGAAAAATGCCCCAATGGCAATACCGGATCTGTAAGCAAAATCCTGAAGCCAGCGAGACATAATAAAATAGCCTATGGGCCAGGCAATCACATTTGCCAGCAGAACCCATTTGCTGAATTCCTTAGAAAGCAGCACAACAAGACCTCCCGGGGAAAAAAGGGGTCGGACCAAGATAAATCGTTTATATTTATAGAGTTAGACCTTCATTGCACCTGTTTTTTGCTCTTCAACCGCTACTTTAAGGGGTGAAATCAACGCTTGAAGGGACTTTTAACCTCTGAGATAACTTAAAGGGGACTGCCCTCAATTTTAGGTGCCTGGCATTTTGCGTATTTTAACCTTGCGCGTTAATTTCTTTTCACCCACTTCAAGGGTAACCACGTATTCGCCAGGGGGCACCAATCCTCCACGTATACTTCCCGCACGTCCGAACCGTCTCCGCCTCTCCTCAATCTCTTCCTTTGTTTGCCTTCGGCGCATATTCCAGAATACCCTCTTGAGACCGGCCTTTGTTCTGCCTTTAAGACTTGTCATCTCATTTCCATATGGATCCGTGATCGTGATCTTGACCTTTTCCTCCACATCGTTTTTCAAATAGTAATTGATGACAAATCCGCTGGGTTCGTTAGGGACAATAAAACGGCGGTGACCGAAGAGACCGCCTCTGGGTCTGTATCTCCATTGAATTTTCGGCTCAACTTCAAAGAGATACACATCTTCTGCTAAGACCTTTTCGTTCAACTCCTGCAGCGGTGTGATATCGGTGACGTATATTCCCCGTCCGTATGTTCCTACGACCAGGTCATTCTCACGTGGGTGAATAAGAAGGTCGTTAACCGGACTGGCGGGCATATTATTCTGCATCCTGAACCATTTTTTTCCGCC
>JAGLWV010000302.1 GCA_023133225.1 Candidatus Aminicenantota bacterium
TCGAAGGAGCATTGGATTTTATTCTTTTCCTGACCGAACAAGAAATTATTCCCTCGGCAGGGCATACAAATGCCGACTACAAGCAAACAGAACAGGCCATAAAACATGGATTGAAGCATGCGACTCACCTTTTTAATGCCATGAGTGGAATCGATCACCGGGAGCCCGGAGCTTCAGGTGCTCTGCTTTTCCACAATGAGGTTTCAGTGGAAGTCATTGCCGACGGCATTCACCTCCACCCTTCTGTTCTCAGCATGGTTGCAAGGATTAAACCCTTAAACAGGATTATTTTAGTCACTGATGCCACGAAATTTTATGGAATCAAAAAAGGAGCCGTGTTTAGCGAAGAGGGGAAGCTTTTTGGCAGTACTTGCCCCCTGAATGAGGCCTTGAAAAATATGATTCAATTTACCGGCAAATCGTTCACAGAAATTCTAAAGATAGCGACTCTAAATCCAGCAAGATTATTAAATATTGATAATAAAAAAGGATGCCTTAAAAAAGGAAGTGATGCCGATATCGTTATCCTGGATAAAAATTTCAACGTCAGAAACGTCTTTTTAAAAGGAAAGGCGGTTTTCTCACTACCCTAAGAGAATTGAGGCGCGTGAGCAAAACATGCCGGCTACAGCTCCGGTCATAAGGCAGGCCAGTGTGGCTGCCAGAAGGGCTCTGAATCCTAACCTCGATAGATCCTTCAGCCGTTCCGGCACTAATCCCCCGATACCTCCCACAAAAATAGCGAGTGAGGCGATATGGGCAAATCCGCAAAGAGCATAAGAGGCTATGATCGCCGAACGCGGATCTGAAAGCCTTCCTTCAGCCATGAGCTGAGAAAGGTGCTGGTAGGAGACAAGCTCTGTGGCAACGGTCCTCTCTCCGATAATCCTGGCAACCTCAAAAGCATCGGAAGGCGGAACACCCAAAACAAGAGTAAAAGGATAAAAGATGTAACCTAAAATAGAGCTGAAAGTCCATTCAAAATCCCATCCAAACCAGTTATTCAGACAACCGCCAAACAATCCCAGGGTGATATCAAGAAGTTTCAATATGCCCAGAAAGGCAAGCAGGAGGGCTACAATTCCCCCTAGATACCTCATCCCGCTGTTGGCACCGTTGACGATGGCCATGATAAGATTTTCCTCTCGTTCATAATGAGGCTTGACTTCCACTCCCAGTGTTCTTGGCTTTTCCGTCTCAGGATAAATGAGCTTGGCCATGACCACGGCTGCCGGTGCTGAGAGAAGAGAGGCTGAGACCAGATGGCCGGCGATCGTGGGAAACTCTCCCTGAAGAAGAAAAACATAAAATGCAAGCACCGTCGAGGCAATTGTTGCCATCGCTGCAGAAAGAATGGTCACAAGTTCGGAATTCGTCATATCTCTCAGGTGGGGCCGAACAACCAGGGCAGACTCAACACCGACAAAAATATTGCTCGCAGCGCAGAGAGACTCTGCCCCGCTAATCCGCATAAGCCTTGTGAAAATAGAGGCAAATCCTCTGATCATGAGGGGCATGATTCTCAAATAATAAAGGGCACCGACCAGGGCTGAAAAGAAGATAATGGTGGGAAGAGCCTGAAAGGCAAGAATAAAACCAAGCGATGTCTCTCCACCTTCGTTAGTCGTCCCGGGGGATAAGGCTAGACGGCCAAAAAGAAACTTCGTGCCTTCCATCGCACTATCCATCACAACCGCAACGACTTCGTTCACAAAGAGAAAAAATTTAGCCCCTATGGGTAGAATAAAAATGAAAATAGCAAAAAAGAACTGCAGGGCAATTCCCCACAAAACAACGTGCCAGTTGATGACTTTCCTGTTTGAGGAACAAAGCCAGGCAAACCCGGCTAAGACAAGAATCCCTAAAAAACTGACAAAATTATTAATGCCCATCCTTTTTATCTCTGATCCATAATCTTACTCTGAACAATAAGCTATGAGCTTTGATCCGTGTCGATCATCACTAATTTGCGGCGAGACTTATGTCCGCGGACGATCTTCACCCGGGAAGAAGGAAGGTTAAAGTGAGAGGCGAGTGTTTCAATAACTTCTCTGTTAGCTTCGCCCTTTGAAGGAGGAGCAAGCACCCGAACTTTGTACTCTTCGCTGCTCAATTTTTCTACCCCAGGCTTTCGAGCTCGAGGCTGAACTTTGACGGTTAGAAAAATCCTTTCCTTCCCTTTCAAGCGAGAACCTCATATGCTTAAAAATGCAGAGTGAGTTATTTTAGAAGCTGCCGGGCATAGTAGTACAGGGATTTAACAAAGACAGAATCAACAAAATAGATCACAAAAATAACAATTAAGGGAGTCAGGTCAATTCCTCCCATTTTATTAGGAGGAATGATCCTTCGCAAAGGCTTCAGCACCGGCTCTGTCAGACGATAAAGGATAATCTTAACCTGGTAGAGGGATGGAATGTTGAACCAGGAAAGAACAGCCCTGAAAATGACAATCAACATTAAGATCTGCAAGGCAAAACTAAGCATGCGGGAGATTGCCATAAGAAAATTAGCAAAGAGAACCATTTTTTTTCTTCCTTTAATTCAGAATCTTTTTATATTTGGCAAAAAGCTCTTTAAGCTGCTTATTGGTAACGACATAAGCGTTCAAACTCAAAGAGAGAGAACGGCGCCGGGGATCATTGGATTTTATAATAATATATTCCCTCATCATCCCTTTTCTCTTGCGAGAGGGTATTTTAATCTTGATATCCGCCTCTTTCCCTGAAGCAATCTTGATGGGGAAAGCAACCTTCTTTCCCCCATTAAAAAAAGCTGCATCTCTGTGAGTACAATGGACCCTTAACTCCAGTTCTCCCCTGTTCCTGATCTTGGCTTTAGCTCGAATCTCCTCGTCTTCAAGAAGTAAACCCAGGTCCATGAAGTAACGGTCCAGCTCAATTTTGGGCTGTGGTGGAACCTCTATCTCGATCGATACAGTGAGTTGTTTCCGGGGATGAACGGGATCGTTTGTACGAATATAGATATATTTGATGAGCTTCCCTCCATATCCCCCGGTGTTGAAAGTCACTTTTATTTTTCCCTCTTTTCCAGGAGGGATTTTTTTCTCCGATATGAGAACTGCAGTACATCCGCATGAAGTGTTGACCTTTCCGATATTAAGTGTCTTGTCACCCTCATTCTTGAATATAAAAAAATGATTTACGATTTTTCCCTGCTTGACCTTTCCAAAATTCCATTTTTCATTTTTGAATTTAATGCTCGGTCCCTTCTCTGCAAAGACAAAACTTCCTGAAGAGAGAGACACGGCTATCATGAGGAGGAAGCAAATATGAATTATTTTTCTCAAGTGATCTCTCATGATTTCCACCTCAGCACTGAATTCTTATAGATATTAACACTTTTCTTGAGGGATAATCAAGCGAGTTCCTTCCTTGCCCGATAAGAATAAAATTGGTATTATGAGAGGGAATAGAAAAGAAAAGGGGACTATCCCCTTTTTTAGCTCATGAAAAATAAAATCAATAAAGCCTGCATCCTTTTGTTCGGTATCTCTCTCCTTTTTCTATCAGCAGCTTATGGGCAAGAACCCACCACAAAGCTTAAAGTCGTCACCGAACAATCAAATATACGGTTAAAGCCCGATATCGGAAGCATAATCATTAAACAAGTCTCCCAGGGAACACTTCTCGAATCAACAGGAAAGCAGGGAGAGTGGTACAGACTCAAGCTAGCCTCTGGGGAAGGACAGCGCGCCACAGGCTATGTCCATGAAAGTACGGTTATCGTTATTGGTCTCCCTCCCCAAAAAGAAGAAACAAAAGAGATTATAAAAGATCGAGCAGTCAGAAAAAAAATCGAGGAAGAACGACCTCCTCTGCCTATTCCAAAAATACCTGCCCCTTCTCCCCCTTTAAAATCTTACTTCGCCGTTAGTTTTTTCGGAGGAGGAAATTATGTTTCAGGCGGAGAATTGAACGAAGGAGCCCGGGGCATGGCTGATTTTTACAGATTCGATCTTACTCTTCAGGGTGAAGGAGAGATCGAAGCCGCTCATCTAGGCTACATCCTGGGAGGAGAATGTTCTTACCGTTTATCCGATCACTTTACAGTTGGCTTTGGCATAGAATATTTTCAAGGAAAGAAGGAAAGTTTGATTGAATTCCGGGAAGGCACTTCTCTACAAACTCTCACTACTCTGCCTGAATTTAAAGCTGTCCCTCTCAGACTTTTCATCTCCTATTACCCTGTTCCTTATTTTTATGTAAAAACCGGGATCGAGTATTATACTGCCACATGCTCCTATCTCTATCAATTCTATGGCCACGGGGAACCACCCTGGCAGGAATGGAAAGGGGAAGCGAAGGCTCATGGTTTCGGAATTATGGGGGGACTTGGATTTGAGGTGAAGTTTTTTTCCGTTCTGAATTTTATCCTGGAAGCAACGGGCCGGTACTCCAAAATAAAAGGTTTTGAAGGAACTGGAGAATACAGAGACTCGGCATTACTTTATGCAACAGAAGAGGGAACGCTCTATTTTTACAAAGCAAAAGTCTCGGAAGAAAATATTTTCCCCCAACTCTTTATCCTGGAGAAAAAACCTACCGACGCCGGTATTGTAGCCCCCCGTGAAGCCATCATAGATTTCTCGGGGATCACTTTTAGAGCCGGCATCAAAATAAACTTTTAGCTTTTCTTCAAAAGCGCAATATGATGGGCATGTATTCCTTTGAATAGAGGAAAAACCTTTACCACTCTTAAACCGGCACTCTCAATTTCCTTATAAAACTCTTTACGCGGTATCATCTTTATCCGGGTCCTGCTTTTTTTTATTCTTTTCCTCCATTTTCTCTGGATGGAATGAAGGAGATTCATCTGGTAAAAAGAAAGGATCACCCACTCTGAGCAGACACGGGAGAATTCCTGAAGGATATTTTCCCGCTCCGCTGTTTCATGGACGTGATGGAAGAAACGCATGGAAAGAAGGAGGCAAAAAGCACCTTCTCTAAAAGGCAAACCCTGTTTTGCATTTGCCACAATACCCATAGGTCTATGAGGAAGACTGTCTTTCTCCCTTGCTCTATCCACCATATGAAAAGAAAAGTCGCTGCTCACCAGGGAAAATCCTTTATCAAGCAGTAA
>JAGLWV010000303.1 GCA_023133225.1 Candidatus Aminicenantota bacterium
CTCGAAAACCGGCCGTACCCGCAGGGGATATCCAGAGCGACGGGAGACTTCAGGGAGATTTTCCGGAGTGCTTTCCCCAGAATCCTGCTCTCTCTTTTGTGGACAAGCCTCTGATCCAGTCCCCTGTATCTTTTCCGCTCATAGTCCTCAACTTCATGTTTTTCAAAAGGAGCATTAGATGACTTTTTGTTATTCATTGAATTATTTTCACCATGATTCTGCTTAATAAAACTTCATTGCGGGAATAAAGGAAGCGTGACAATCTCAACCTTACTAAAAATGACAACCATTTCCATTTCTTACCCGAATTCAAGTTATTTTCAGTCCATTCTATCATTAATCTGCATTACATGGAATTTACGAGAAAAATCTTTTTTTAAAATTATCTTTGATTTTGATTAACTATATCACAATATATTTCATTACCTCTCAACTGCTTTATTTTAGTTTTATTCCATTTGACACCTAATTTTCCCTGTGATATAAGATTTGGGGAAAGGGGCTGGAAAAAAACAGAAAAAAATCAAATAAATTTAAAATCAGCAAAAGAGTAATTTTCTTCCCTTGCAAAAAGGAGGCTTATGCTAAAACCTGATAATTTTTTTGACCTTGAGGGAATCCCATTTCTTGGTCTTTTTGAAAACGTTGAATACGTTTGGGAAGCATTAAAGAAAATACAAAAATACATAAAAGAAAATATTGAACCCAATGTATCAAACTTAAGAAAAGATGGTTCAGTGTTATCCAAAACTTTAATAATTCATGAAGGAAAAACTATTGACTCTGGATTCATTCTGGAACATGGGGATGCCTCAAAGGGAAAATTTATTGTAAAAAAGGATGGAGAAATCCTTCCAAATGCTTCAGTGGTTTATGCAGGAGCTGTATTAATGGACGATGAAATTCAAATAGGAAAAGGAACGGTTATTGAACCAGGTGCCTTGATTAAAGGTCCTACCATTATCTTAAATAATACAGAGGTACGCCAGGGAGCATATATAAGAGGAAATATCATGGTCGGAAATAAATGCGTTGTAGGACATACCACAGAAATGAAATCTGCAGTCATGCTTGGTGAAAGCAAGGCAGGCCATTTTGCGTACATCGGCAATAGTATTCTAGGCAAGGTAAATCTTGGTGCAGGAACAAAACTTGCTAATTTGAAAATAGTTGCATCACATATTGTTCTAAATATAAATGGAGAAAAACACGAAACAGGCCTTAAAAAATTCGGGGCAATTCTTGGAGATGGAGTTGAGACAGGCTGCAATACGGTCACCGCACCAGGAACTCTTCTTGGAAAAGGTGTTCTCGTTTATCCAAATGTAACCGTAAGAGGATATCATCCACCAAATACAGTAATAAAATTGAAACAGGACCAAAAATACTATCAAATGGAGAAGTAAAATGAGGAAATTATTCGGGACTGATGGAATTAGAGGGGTAGCAAATAAAGATCCGATGACACCTGAAATGGCAATACAAATTGGCCAGGCTGTTACTCATGTACTAAACGAAAAGGGGCACAGGCAGAGAATCGTTATAGGTAAAGATACCCGCCTCTCAGGCTATATGCTTGAAAATGCACTTGCAGCAGGAATCTCTTCAATGGGTGCAGATGTGATATCTGTAGGTCCTATGCCGACTCCCGGAATAGCTTTTATAGCCAACAACATGGATGCAGATTGTGGAATCGTCATCTCAGCATCTCACAATCCCTTTGAGGACAATGGAATAAAAATATTTTCTAAAGAAGGATTTAAGCTATCTGAAGAACAAGAGTTTGAAATTGAAGAACTCATATTCTCAAAAAACATCCAAAGTTTAGCTTCTTCTTCTCAAGAAATCGGCCGTGCTTTTCAAGAAGAGAACGCCTTAGAAGGATATATAGTTTTCTTAAGGCATACTTTTCCAAAAAATCTTAGCCTTGAAGGAGTAAAAATTGTTCTTGACTGTGCAAATGGCGCAACTTACAAAGTTGCTCCTACCCTATTTAAAGAAATGAGAGCAGAAGTTCTTTGCCTGAATGTAAATCCAGATGGAAAAAACATTAACGTTGAGTGCGGTTCACTGCATCCTGAATTGCTTGCTGAAAAAATTATTGAAAACAGAGCAGATATTGGACTCGCCTTAGATGGAGACGGAGATAGATTAATTGCTGCTGATGAGAAAGGAAATATCATAAGTGGAGATAAAATCCTTGCAATATGTGCAAAAAATTTAAAAAAGGAAAGAAGACTAAAAAACGACTTGGTAGTATCAACAGTAATGAGCAATCTTGGCCTTTCACTTGCTCTTAATGAGATGGAAATAAAACATATAAGAACTAGAGTTGGAGATAGATACGTCCTTAAAGAGATGCTGAAAAACGGAGCAGTCCTTGGCGGAGAAGATTCAGGGCACATAATTTTTCTTGAACATCATACGACAGGAGATGGGCTTATAGCCGCTCTTCAACTTCTCGCGGTAATGCAAAAAGAGGAAAAAGCCGTCTCTGAACTTTCAAAAGTTATGAAAACCTTTCCTCAAGTTTTAATTAATGTGGATGTCAAAAGCAAACCAGATTTAAAAGGCATACCAGAAATAGGCAATGTGATTGGATCAGCAGAAAAAGAACTTGGTGATAAGGGAAGAGTGCTGGTTAGATATTCAGGTACTCAACCTATGTGCAGGGTGATGGTTGAAGGGCCAACAAAAGAGCAGACCGAAAAACTTACAAAAAAAATCGCTGAAATTGTGAAAAAGAAATTGAACTGATAAGCAAAACGGAGACAGCAGGTTGTCCCTCTTTTTTACGCTAGAAATACATACTTTGGGCTTTGATCAATTTTTATGTGTGTATCGTGAAAAGGAATTTCTTCCCCATCCCGGTTCAGCACACGAATAATACGCCTTGAGAAGGAGTAGTCACACTCGCCACTTCCGGTCCAGCAAACGGAAAAATCCTCAGTATTCCTGCGAAACGAAAATATCATTGCCTGAGGATGAGCGACCTTTCCTGTAAAGGTACTCTCTTCAATGAGCGTAACCATAAATTTTAATGCATAAAAACCCGGTCTTTTCCTCCATTCCTTTTTGCGGTTGTCGATGAGTCCATAGCCTGGAGCCACTAACTGCCACCAGTAAATTCTCTCAACGAAACCGCTTGCCAGGCAAAGGATGTAATAGCGCACGAGGTAATTGGCCTGCTCCTCCTCCGAAACATTCGGTTTTCCCGAGGCAGGAGAATATTTCCCCGTTCCTTTCAAGGGCCAGTTGACTTCTGTTATCCATAAATCACGCTCCAGGCGGCTCGAACCATCGATCACAGCCTTAAGCAGTGCCAATTTCCTGGAGGCATCCCAGCCAAATTGCTTATTTTCCGGGGCTCCCACTCTATCGACGTAAAGAAGAGAGCTCACCTTTTCAAAAGGAACAGCATTAAGGACTGCAGGGTAGAGATGAAACTCGAAATCAATCACAGCCGGGCCCACAAGCTTAACGCCGTATTTTTCAGCCAGAGATACTGCTGGACGAGCAAGTTTCAGGTATTCCCTGTAATCCCAGACTCCCCACTTTGTCCTGTTCCAGGCATGTCCTATCTCAAAAAACGAAACATTCCTTCCAAAGCGGGAAAAAACATCTTCCAAGAAGTGCTGCCAGCGGGCGGGATTGAGGACATCATCACGGTTTTGGAGTAAAGCAATGGTAAGCTCGATCCCGTTCTCTGAGAGAAGCGAAAAGAACTTTTCGAAAACATCAAGTTTATCAACCTCCCAGGAAGGAATCCTGACAAGGCTCTTGCGAATTCCTGTCTCTTTTAAACACTCGAGAACTTCCTCTGATCTCTCCTTTGCAGGAGAAATTGAAAGAGCGAAGGGACCATCTATCCTTACTTGCTCTCTAAACATTTTTTTCCGGTACTGCCGGTAGAGGGATAAGACAGGAACGGCCCTATGAATGTTCGAGGCTAGAAGCCCGAAGTAGCTTCCTGCATATTTTAAATGATGGCGAAGCCGTTCTTTCCTTAAAGCAACATTATGGGGTTGGTCGGCATAAATGTTCCAGCGAAATTCAAAACTCATCTTACTGAATCTTTAATTTCTGGGCGATTTGCCGCAGCCTGAGCTTCTTTTTAAGTTTAACATAATGGGTGTATGTTACCTTATTCATTTTATACCAGAACCAAAAGAATATCCTCACACGTGACGTTCCCAAATACTGTTCCAGAAAATTGCGCTGGAATTCACCGGGAACACCCAGACGAATAAGGTTCTTCAAACCTCTTAAAAGTCCTACCTTTTTCTTGAGCTTGATCCGGTTGGTATCGACAAGAAAAAACTTGAACTCACCTGTTTTATCTTTCCTGACCAGGATGTTTCCATCGGAAAGATCTCTATGAAGGACACCTTTTTCGTGGCATAGAGAGAGATAGCTGCCTAAGGAAATCAGAAGCCTGCGAAGCTCTGATGGAGAAAACCTGAGCAGGAGAAAGCGGATCTCTTCAACTCCGTCCACTCTTTCTGCCAGGAAAAAACTTTGCTCAAGGAAAATTCCCTTTCTTTTCTCCAGGTAAGCAACAGGTGGAGGAGTTTCTATCCCCTTCTTCATCAAAGCCACCGCTCCCCGCCAGGCTTTAAAGGCCTTTCCGGGCAGAAAGATGCTTTTCAGCTTGTTCACTCCAGTTGAGCGAAACTCTTTTATGACAATATCGATCTCTTTCCCTTCCTGATTGGGAAGAGCGACCACTCCCACTCGATTCCGGCCGTCAAGCAGAATTTCAGCCTCCGGCTCATTGAGAAGGCGGCTGCAGTCTGAAATCGCCTGGAGGAAGGGAGGATGATTGTAGGCAACCTGAATTTTTCCATTAAAAGGGGGTAACGAAAGGTCCTGTCCAAACTCTTCTTTCATAACATTCTTTTTATGTAATTTTCATTATACCAAAGTTAAATACAGTTTTTGCATTTAAATCGCTAGATTTATATATATATAAATACTTGACATTTAATATTTACCAGAAAACGCCGTAAAGCCCCTTGTTTTAGCAATGGGGATATAAGGCGCTTGCCGCAGAGCAGCAGCAGTTAGTAGTTGTATTATTTAGCAAAATGGTATGTAATAAAAAC
>JAGLWV010000304.1 GCA_023133225.1 Candidatus Aminicenantota bacterium
CGCAGAAAAAAGGTGGGAAACAACTACGGTGACTGGCTGTCCATAAAAGCGGATACGCCCAAAGATCTGCTGGCAACAGCTTACTGGGCTTTTGATGCTAAGCTTATGTCTAAAATGGCTAAAGTCATCGGCCGCAGCGACGAGGCCTTTTATTATGATAAGCTCTTCCAGAATATAAAGGCTGTCTTCCAGAAGGAATTTGTCTTGTCTGACGGCAGGATAAGGGGAGAAACACAGACCGGTTATCTGCTTGCGCTTTCCATGGATCTTATTCCTTCAAAACTTCGCTCGAATTCAGCAGGGCATCTTGTAGATAACATTAAAAAAAGGGGCTGGCATCTTTCAACCGGATTCGTCGGAGCCGGCTATCTCAATCCCATCCTTACCCAGATGGGATATTCCGATGTGGCTTACCGCCTTCTCCTCAATGAAACCTTCCCATCATGGGGTTATTCCATTAAGCAAGGGGCAACAACCATATGGGAAAGGTGGGATGGATGGACTGAGGAAAAAGGCTTCCAGAATCCGGGAATGAACTCCTTTAATCACTATGCATTCGGATCGGTGGGAGAGTGGCTTTTCCGTTTCGTGGCGGGAATTGACCTGGGTCCGGACGTGCCTGGATACAAGCATATCAGAATCCGCCCCCTTCCTGGAGGGGATCTGGAATTTGTGCATGCGGAATACAATTCCATACACGGAAGAATAAGAAGTGAATGGAGGATTAAAGAAGGAAAAATAACGCTAAATGTCACTATTCCGGCAAACACAACTGCGACAGTTTTTGTGCCAGCAGAAGATGTGTCTCAAGTCATGGAGAGCGGCAAGCCTGCTGCAGGAGCTGAAGGAGTCAAGTTCGTACGGATGGAAAAAGGTTCGGCTGTTTTCGAAGTTGACTCAGGTAACTATTCTTTTCGAAATCACCCCTTTTAGACTGGATTATTCACGAAATTAATAGTGTCGGCAGTTTTTATGAATAATTCAGTTAAACACTTGCTTGAGGATGTCGACTAGATCGAGTGCATATTCTATCTGAGTTAAGGGAATTCCTTTCTCTTTAGCTATGTCGTTAAAACGGCCGTCCTTATTGCTGTCAGCAGCGACAACAAGGTAATCAGTAAATGGAGCAACGGCGTCGATCATCTTTTCATTGTCACTTCCGGGAGCACCTCTTTTTGATACACCTCCAACATGGACTCCGATGATAAAGATCCCATTTTTCTTGCAGAAATCAACAATTGATTTCAAGCGTTTTACCTCTGCATCGATAGTGAGACCAGATGCCCCCATGCCCTTTAGGCTTGCTCCGATGGCAAAGATGATTGTTCTGTAGGGTGAACCCTTCGGGAATTTTTCTAAATCGGAATATACCTCTACATGAAACCCTTCGCCGGATTCTTCACCGGCCAAGCCAACTCCTGCGGCTATCAATTTAAGAGAAGGCACATCACAGTAGTCGTATTTTATTCCTGCCTCTTCCATGATGATGTTAAGCGTAGTCACATCCGGACTTTGACCGGCAGAGGTGGTAAGCACAGGTAATTTAGCTTTGGGAATTTCAGCCTCTGCCTGGCCTGGTGTTGAAAAGGTAAAAAGGAGTCCGGAAATGAATGCCAGAAACATACCCATTCTTCTTATGATTTTCATTTAAAGACCATCTCCTTTTTTTAAATTACTTAATAAAAACTACTTCTTTTTTTTCTCCGGCTGAGGCTGCAGATTATTATATTTCACAAGCTCTCTAAGCCACCATTCAGGATATTGCAATCGCTTCGTTTTTCTCGTTTTAATATCATAGAGCCACAGGTGATTGAATTGGACGAGCAGTTGGTCGCCTAAGTTCCACCAGGCTTTTATCACACTATTCGCGTTAGTGTTGCAATAGTCGGTTAAAAACTCAACGGCCTGTGCTGGATTTATTTTATAAAGTTCAAGAGCAAATTTGTCGACAGTTTGTGTTTTAGTCACTGCACCGCCTTCCCATTTTTCCTGGGCTTTTCTGACCTCTTTGATGGCATGGGAGTAAACTACCTGGGTATGGAAATCGGTATAATCGAATGCCCATCGAGCAGACTCTCTGTTAACCACCCAATGATCTCCGATTTTGAAGGACTCCGGAATTTTCGTAATACCAGCATAGAGTGGCATGAAACAGGATGTGTCTTGTGCGCCGAAGGCCAGCCAGATGATTCCTCCGATCGGATCCGGAAGCCAATCTCTACACTGTGTTACGGTCACATACTCTGCCCTGTTGACACTTATGATTCTCGACGTGTTATATGTTTTTCCATCGAGCTTAAAGGGCCTGGGCAGATAGTTCGGGTTCTTGAACGGTCCGCCCTGAAGTCCTCTCGCAGGATAAAACGGCGTCCCTTCGCACTTATCCCGGGTGAGGTTCATGACATCCTGCACGGAAAGTTTCTTGTCCGGTTTTACCGAGAAGGGAAGCTCCATGTTTGGTGTATCCGGGCTGAATTTCTTGGAAGGAGCCGTAAGGTCTAAGAAGCGCCAGAGGCGAACTCTGGATCCATTGCTGCTGGAAGCGCTGTAAAGGCTGGGGCTGTAAGCTTTTTTCCAGTTGAACGGCTTCCCACTTTTCGGATCATAATAGCCATGCTCCTCCGCATAGGAAATGACATTCCGAGAAGCCATAAAGTAATCAGATTTTTTCAGGTTGATCTCCCCGATCCTGGACTCATTCGGACAGACACTGACATGGTCATCCGGGACCCTCTGAGCGCACCATATCGCACCTGGTTTTCCTCTCTTTGATGTCCATAAAGGGCCAACCGGCATGATCTCAAAAATCCAGACTTCTTTGGGATCGGCTACAGCCAGCATCTCTCCTGTATCTGTATGCCCGTATCCATATTTTTCAGCGAGTTGTCCCATAGTTTTGATGGCTTCCCGTGCGGTCTTGCATCTCTCCATGGCAAGAAGTGTCAGCATAGTGATGTCAAATGTGGCAGATGGAGTGAGGTTTTCCATCTTGTCATGGGTGCCAATCGTAGATTCCGCTATGGCCAGTTGCTGGTCGTTCATATAGCCAAACGCCCCGTGGAGATAAGCGTAAGTATGAGGAACTTGAGGAATTTCAACACCGGTATAGTTTTTCTTGATGATCTCCCATTTAAGACCTTCCTCTGGGGGCCATGTTGTATACTGGTCGATGTGGTAAATTTTGCGTTTCGAGCCGGGTTTGTGGTCTGCTGCGGGCACATGCCGCCAGGTCCAATCACAGAAGCTGCAGTCACATGTATGAGTGGTCATGACAGAACCATCGACTGAGGCATCTTTCCCCACGATGATTACGGTACAGCCATCTCGAGCCAGGTCTAAGAGGCTTGAGTCACACTTTTCGCAATCAGATGGGACTAATGCATAGGCACCGAGCAGCACCAGCATCCCAAGAAACATACCGATAACCGAAAATAACTTTTTCAAATTCAT
>JAGLWV010000305.1 GCA_023133225.1 Candidatus Aminicenantota bacterium
GTTACAGCCTTATTCTTGGTTAATATTATCCTATACCTACTACGCCGATTTTTTCAAAAAACTCGTAATGAGAAATGGTTTTTGCCTGTAATTATTTTATTCCCGCTTTTTTCAGCAATGCCTTAAACCTAGGTTCATCGGGGATACGATAGCTATCTATTGCCAAGAATCTATTCCAAGCTAAAAAACTGTCGCGCTCATTACAGGCTCGTTCCAGCCACTCGAACGCCTGATCGTGCTCACCTTGGAATAGATGAATATAGAAGAAAGCCAATGGGGGTACATATTCATTTCTTGATCTTTGCCTTAAACTGTCGAATAGTTTCTCCGCTCGGGCTTTCTTGCCAAACTTATAATAAGTGGTTGCAAGAGTCATCACTGCCCATGGGGCTCCACCTGAAAGCTCAACTGCCTTCTCAAACTCTACAATAGCCTCCTTTATCATTGATTTTCCTAGATAAGAAAGTCCAAGAAACCAGTGTGCTAGGAAGTAGCTTGGGTCCAGCATCAGCGTCGCACGCAATTCTTCTATCGCTTTGTCGTACTGACTGGCGTTAAAAAATGCATAGCCTACATGTGCGTTTATGAAGCCTGAAAGCGGATCCAGCTCCTGCGCCCGTTTTGCCCCAGCAATGGCTTCCTCAGGACGCCCAGTGAATATCGAGAAGAAGTAATAATGTAAATGAACCATGGCGAAGTTCGGGTTCATTTGCAGAGCCTGTTTTGTTTCTTGCTCTGCTGCCTTCCAGTCCCAGTCATAATTCGCATGGACGAAGCCCAATGCAGAATGGGCTATGGCAAGAGTGTTATCTATCTCCAGGGCCTTCTTCGCGTATTCTCTCACTTTAGGGTAGGCCTCATGTGGGGGTACATTTCCCCAGAAGGCATTTGTCATGAAGAGCGCGCTCATCCCGATATAGGTCAGCGCGTTATTCGGGTCCTTCTGAAGTGACTGCTCAAAACACTCAATGGCTTTCTTAAATCCTTCAGCTGTTAACATTCGTGTAAAGCGTAAGCCCTTCAAATACAGGTTGTAAGCCTCCAGGTTATCCGTATGACGCTTCAAAATCGCCGCCTTCTCTTTGCCAAAAAGCTTGACTTTTAGATTATCTAGGATTGCCAGAGAGATTTCATCCTGAATTGTAAACACATTCTCCAGCTCCCGGTCGTACCGTTCCGACCAGAGATGATAGCCATCCTTCACATTGACAAGCTGTGCCGTGATACGAAGCCTGTTCCCTGCTTTCCGCACACTGCCCTCGAGAACTGTTTCAACATTCAATTTTTTGCCAATCTCACGGACATCTACGTCCTTTCCCTTGAATGAAAATGCAGAGGTCCGGGCAACAACGCGCAAATCCCTGATCTTGGCCAGTCTATTGATGAGTTCTTCTGCCATGCCATCGCAAAAATACTCCTGATCAGGATCGGCACTCATGTTGGTGAATGGAAGCACCGCAATGGAATTTTTCCATTCAGCTACACGGATTGTCTCTTCTTTAGGTTTTCCTATCTTGCCTAGTTCAGAAAGAACCTCCTCTGCACTCTGACACCTTTTTTCCTTATCCTTCTCCATACATCTCAATATCACACGGCTAAGATCTTCAGGAATTTGAGCATTAATCTCCCTGGGATCCTTAGGCACCTCACTCTTGTGTTTCATCGCTATTCCTAAAGGAGTCTCTCCCTCAAAAGGAGCTCTCCCTGTTACCATCTCGTAAAGAATCACTCCCAACGAATAGATATCTGAGCGCTGGTCAACCTCCTTCCCTTCCGCCTGCTCAGGAGACATATACTCTAGCGTCCCAACAATCACCCCTGCACCAGTTATTCCTTTTTCCTTAATAGAGCGTGCTATCCCGAAATCCATGACTCGGACATTTCCCTCTTTGTCAATCATAATGTTACTGGGTTTCAAATCACGATGCATAACTCCCAGCCTGTGAGCCTCAGATAGTCCCTCACATACTTGCTGAGCTATGGAGATAGTTTTTCCAACAGGCAATTGACCCACTCTTCTAATGAAGCTTTTTAAATCTTCACCAGGAACATATTCCATTGTGATGTAATGGATGCCTTCTTCTTCATTGATGTCATACATCTGGCACACATTCTCATGCCTAATCTTGCGGGCAAGTTTCAATTCGTTGCTAAAGCGTTCAATAGTCTTCTCATCAGTAATCTCAGGTTTTAGGATCTTTAAAGCCACTTCCTCCTTTATCTTCTTATCGAATACCTTGTGGACACTGCCCATTCCTCCTGTTCCCAGTTCTTCTATGAAGTCATATCTTTCAGCAAAAGTAGTCCCTCTTGTGAATTCTTCTTTGGGTGTTTCAAGAGTCCTGGTGTGAGAAGGGGGGATTTCTTTGGAGGAGATGAGCTGAGTTCCACATTCACCACAAAATTGCTGGGTATCAGGATTGTCCGAATGACATTTAGAGCATTTAATTCCCATTGTATTCCCTCAACTTTATTGGCAATAGGATAATAATTAATGAGGGGAGTGTCAAATTGAAATATAGAGTT
>JAGLWV010000306.1 GCA_023133225.1 Candidatus Aminicenantota bacterium
TGCGGCCTTGCCGCTACAGCAATCTCGACTCGTGAATAATCCAGGACATATACTGCATTATGGTAGAGGGGGGTTAAGAAAAAATCATCTTTAGAGAGGATTGAATAAATCCTGAGATTTTGACATCATAAGACTCTCAAACTATAAAATAGAGAAAATGATCAAAGATCCAAAATCCATCAGATTAAAACTTTTCCTGTTTTTGGTGTGTTTTTTCTTTACTGTCTTATATTCTTCTAGCCTGGAAACTCAGGTCAAAACGCAATTGCAGAAGAAGTATGACGGAATAATCAAAGAGATTGCAAAAGAGTACGATCTTGAACCCGCTTTGATTCATTCCATCATTCTGATCGAATCTGACTATGATCCCCGGGCTGTCTCAAACAAAGGAGCTATGGGATTAATGCAACTCATGCCTGCGACAGCAGAGCACTACGGAGTGAAGAATCCGTTTGACCCGAGAGAAAACATCATGGGCGGAACGAAATATTTAAAGGATATGTGTAAACTTTATTATAACAGCACTGACCATGTGCTGGCAGCCTATAATGCAGGCCAAACAGCCATAAAAAAATATGGCGGGATCCCTCCCTATCCAGAAACGATAAATTACATTGAAAAAGTAAAGGCAACATACCGTCACTCAACCATAAGAGTCAGGACTAAGATCTATAAATATGTTGACTCTTCCGGAAGAGTGGTTCTGACAAACGATTCTTCTCTTTATAATAAGAACAAAGACAAAAACAAAAAAAAATAGCCTGAATCATTCATAAAAGCTGCTGATACCCTTATTTGCTTTCAATGACAGCTGCTTTATTCATGATTTATCACGGAATCATGTAAATCCCATTATCCGTTCAATATCTTTCAATCATAATCAGCAGCTTTTACCCTACGGGCGAGCCGATCTCACCACAGCTGCTTCGTTGCGGCCCATTCGCAGTGGGCTTACCACAGCTTCATGGCCCGCTCCTTGCATCTGCAGCAATCTCGACTCGTGAATGATCCAGGCTGCCTGAATTATTTATAAAAACTGCCGATACTACTAATCACCATCTATGAAATAAGCACATAATTTAGCTTTTCATAGATAGCCTTTGACTAGAATACTTCCGGGAATAATCTCAAAAGTAGCCGGCAATTTACCGAGCTGTTCCCCATCGACTTCTATAAGGACATCATTCTCTTCGTCATCAGCAATAGCTTCTACCTTTGTGCCACGTATCAGCGATATTTTCGGATGGGATAAATGAGTCCCTGTATAAAGTCTCCAACCATTTCTGAAAAATTCAAAAACTTTCATCCCTTTTATCAGAACCACATCAAAAAGCCCATCATCCAGTTTTGCCTCTGGAGCAATTTTCATCCCTTTGCCAAAAATCCTCCCATTTGAAATTGTTCCGATCAGGTATTCATCGACAGGAAGCTCTTCATCATCAATTTTTATTTTTAGTCTTTTGTTCTTATAAGAGAGAAAAGTGGAGATTAAACACTTCAGGTAAGAGGAGGCCCTTCTTTTCATCCTGTTCTCGTTAACTTTCTTGACAACATCGCCACCTATACCAAAGTCTGAAACGTTAAGAAAAAATCTTTCCTGCCCTTCACCTGAGTTCCCCCTAAATCTCACCTTTCCAATATCTATCAAAGAAGAAGGAGCCTGAGTAATAACCTCTAAGGCATTCTTAAGCCCAAAAGGAATATTCAGGCTCTTGGTAAAATCACAGCCTGTTCCAGAAGGCACAATTCCCAGAGCCGCTTCCGGATTGATGATTTTTCTGTTTTCATAGAAACCGTTGGCGATTTCATTCATTGTACCATCTCCGCCAACACCAACGACCAGCTCTGTACCTTCTTTAAGTGCAACTCTTGATATTTCAATTGCCTGTAAAGGCTTTTCCGTAAATTCGCACTTAAATTCTTTCAGGAAACTCTTGAGAGCTTCCCTTATGTGATTCCATCTTTTTCTGGTTTTCCCCTTGTTAGATTCAGGATTAACGATAACTTGTGTCTTTAGGAACATCACCGCCTCCTTCAGGCATACCAGGAAGGAATTTTTTACCGAAGAGAGAAATGCCGATAATGCCTCCCAATACTCCAAAAAGAGCAAAAACAATGGCTGTAATCACCAATCCTAAAAAAAACAAAGGAATGTTCGTTCCTTCCCCTCCACCTCTCATTAAGTTTTCCAATCCAGGGGGCATTTCTTCTGTGTATTCGGGAAGATATTCTAGGGCTTTTTGCATGAGATTAGCAGTCATCTTGGCAAAAGGAATGCTTACTAACGTATGCACCACAGCAGCTATGATCCCTGAAAAAGCACCCACGATAGCTCCATCTCCGGCACTTAAAGCGACAGGAGAATTTTTAGCGAGGAGATAAGAAGCAAGCATTGCTCCTCCGATAACCCAGAGGCAACAGAGACAACTAAAAAATGGGATTCCTGAAATTACGCCCGCTACAACTCCACCAATCAAAGCTGGTATGAACATTTCCGGCTTTTGATTATTCATCCTTCCTCCTTCTTCATAAGTTTATCCTATTCTATTTTGTTTTTTGTTTGAATTTCAAGGGGAATTTATGCATGTGTTCAGAAAAGGTTTTGGGGATAGCCTTGCTCACGGTTTTCTTGCCACTTAGCCTGAGCCTTTTTTCCTTAAAAAAACGTCAGTAAATCCTCTAATAAAATAAAAAGGAAGTATCGTTCCCCAGAGGAATCCAATGAAAAAGCGGACCCAAATGGGAGTCATCCAGAGACGAAAGAAATTCCCCATAGTGTCCATAACGATAGGCAAGGATAAAAGAATGAAAGTCCGTGCTTTTGGTAAATTCAGATTGGAGAATCCCTTAAGGAATGGATAGAGTACTGTTCCTCCCAGAAATCCAAAATAAATGCCGAGACACCGACCGCACACGGCAAGAGGATAGCCAAAAATGAAAAAAGATCGTGATGGGATCTGATGACAGGTGGGTGAAAAACAAACATATATTAAGATGTTCAGATCTAAAGAGCGGTTTTTCAGATAAGGAGCGAGAAATATAACGCCTAACCAAATCACTATTCCCCCGAGGGTTAAAAAATAAAGAAGAAAAGTTTTATTTTTTGAATTCATTCTATAAAAGCGTGTCTATCTATTTTCTTTTCATATGTATTTTATGCTTTTTCAGGCTACCTGAGAGAAAATATTTTGTCAATTTTTAAGAAAAATTTGACAGATTATTCCTCACAGTGTAAATTTACTTATCATTTTGACTTTAATATAATTAATATAAAGAGTATTCACAATTATTAAAGGAGGTCGTAATATGAAGGGAAACAAAACAATAAAGGCCATCTCGATTTTTGTTCTGTTCCTTCTTCCATTTGCTTTCCTGTTTTCACAAACTGACGAGTCCTCAAAAGTATTCGAAAACAATGCTGCGAGTGTCATTACTCTTACATTCTACGGAGAAAACAAAGAACTCCTCTTTGAAGGATCGGGTTTCGTTGTAGAAAAAGGAGTTCTGGTAACCAGTTACCTTCCGGTCAGTCAATCCAAATCCATTATAGGAAAAAATATTAAGGGGAAGAAAATAAAGGTTGAAGGAGTATTAGGAGTTGATAAAAATTTTTTCATCGCGCTTTTGAAAATCAAAGGAAAAACACTGCCACTTACTCTGGGAAACTCAGACGAGCTAGAAAAGGGTGAAAAAGTCATGGCCATCGGAAGTAACGAAGCAGGGACGATAGCGGCTTTCGAGGGAGAAGTCAGAAATATTCATGAGCTTTCAACCACTCAAAAGGTTATAGAGGATTCTATTTCGATTCCCGAGAACTTCAGCGGCGGTCCATTACTGGATACAAATGGTCAAGTTATGGGGATGACCATTTTTATCGAAAGGAGACTGAAGTTCGTTGTGCCTTCCAACGTCCTGAAATCATTACAGCAAGGAACTTTAGTTAAATTTAAAAAGTGGCAGCCTGAAGAATACCTTAAAACCACTGAAGCCGCTTCTATTGCAGGAAAAATCGCTTTCAAGCTTGATGAGACTGGTTTGGCTGAAAAATACTTGAAGAGAGTTTTAATGGCTGACTCCCAGAATATCGAGATTCACTCTCTCTTAGCCTCTGTTTATTCCCGTCAAAGAAATTATGAGGCAGCTGTATTATCTTACAAAAAAGTAATCGAACTGAACGATAAAAAAGATGAGGCTCATCTTGGATTAGGACTTGTTTATCTTAGTATGCGGCGATATAAAGAGGCCATTCCTCCCCTGGAAAAAGCTATCCAGTTAAATTCTGACTATGTAGAGAAATATTATCAAATAGGAACTGCGTATGAATCTTTGAAGGAAATTACCAAGGCATGTGATGCTTACGAAAAATTCCTCGATTCAAAACCTGAAAAGCCATGGGAAGCGTATAATCGTCTTGGTATATGCAAAAGAGAGCTAGGTGAGTACGAGAATGCGATCACAGCTTTCCAAGGTGCCCTGAAAGGGAATCCTCAGGATGTGAGGATCAACCGAGACCTTGCCCAGAGCTTTCAAAAAGCTGCTCAATATGAAAAAGCTGAAGAAGTCTATAAACTTCTAGGACAACTAACCCCAGAAGATGAAATTTTCTATTATAGAACCATACTGAGCATGTATAACGAAGCTAAGATGCACGACAAGGCAATTGAGGCCTCAAAAGCTATAATCAAACTCGATCCGAATAATGCTGATGCGGTCTATAACCTTGGCTACATGTATTTTGTACTTAAAAAATATAAGGAGGCCATACAAACTTTTAAGAGCGCTCTGGTATTAAGGCCAAATTTCGAATATGCTTACGCAAATATTGGCAATTGCAGCTTTCAAATAAAAAATTATTCTCAAGCTTTGTGGGCATATGAAAAACTTGTAGAAATAAATCCTGAGAACGTTGATGGCTGGTTTAATATGGCTGTTTCTTATATGCAGCTCAAGAGGTATAATAACGCTCTCAGAGCCTTAAAGAAAACCATTGAGCTTAGACCTAATTATGCAATAGCCTATTACAATCTGGCAGTCGTATACATGAATCTTCGTGACAACTACAGTGCCCGAGATGTTTATAAACAATTAACAAAAATTGATCCCGCATGGGCTAAAAAGCTTAGAAAAATATTACGCTAGGGGCTTCGGCTAAGCAGCTCGAAAAAACGCGAATGAACGATCCCGCAATTGTCTGATTGACAAAGCCATTAACACTATGATATAGTTATAATCTAATATCATTCCTTCATTTTGAAATAAATCTTATATCACCAATGCAAAGAGGCTTTTAGCGATATCTGCCATTTTATTATGTCTTTGTCATATAAGGGCAGGTGGCGAAATTGGCATACGCGCTAGGTTTAGGACCTAGTTCCTGATAAAGGAGTGCGGGTTCGAGTCCCGCTCTGCCCATTGTATAAATAAGCTTATTAACAGCCTGGCTGATTCAAAGGATAACATGAAGAGCAACGCAAAAATTCCAAGTGAATGCAAAAGGGAAATCGAGCTGAACATTGAGGCTGACGAAGTTATGAAAGAATTTGAAAGGATTATGTCTCAATTCTCATCAAGAGCAAAAATTCCTGGTTTCAGATCCGGTAAAGTTCCGAGAGATATCATTAAACAGAGATATTATCATGAAATAAAGGAGTCCCTTATTAATTCTCTTGTTCCAAAGGCTCTGAGCAACGAGCTTAAAGCTCAAAACCTCAGTCCAGTAGGAACACCAGTAGTGAATGAAGTCCATTTCAAAGAAAACCAGCCTCTTCGACTAAAAGTTCAATTTGAAGTATGGCCAGATTTCAAACTTCCCCCATATAAAAAAATAAAGGTCAAAAAGAAAAAAATTTCTGTATCAGACCAAGAAATTAATCAATCCCTGGAAGAACTCCGGTCGAGATCAGCAGAATATATTCCAGTGGAGGGCAGGGGAGTACGTGATGGAGACTATGTTGTTGCCGAAGTGAAAGGACAGGTCTTAAAAACAAAAAAGTTCCTTGCCTCAGAAAAAGTAGTAATCTATGCTGGCGAGCCTGAAAATGAAGAAGTCATTAACAAGTGTTTGCCAGGAGTGAAGCCTGGCGATATTAGAAATTTTGTCATCGATTATGATAAGAATCATACGGACAAGAAGCTTTCTGGGAAAAAAATCGAATACAACCTAAAAGTCATATCTATCAAAAAAAAAGTCCTCCCTGAGATTAATGATGAGCTTGCAAAAGACCTTGGAGAAAAGGAAGGTTTAAAAGAACTCAAAGAAAAAATAAAAAAAGAGATAATTTCCTCAAAGGAAAAATTTGGAAAAAATGAAATGGCAGATGAAATTCTAATCAGCATTTCCGACCAGCTAAATTTCGAACTGCCTGAAATTCTCTTGAATCAGGAACATATAGCTGCCTTCAAACGCCTTCTTTCTTCGCGCCCTCAGCATAACTTGAAAAAAGAAGAGCTCGAACAGTTAAAAGCCGATGCCAGAAGAAAAGCTGAACAAAATCTTAGAAATCATTTGATCCTGAATAAAATAACTGAAGAAGAAAGCCTGGAAGTTTCAGATGAAGACATTCACGAAGAATTTCAGGCTATTGCAAAAGCCAACAACGTACCTTTGGCAAAAGTTATTGAAAACGTTAATAAGGAGGGGAAAAGAGAAGAGATAAGAAATAATCTGCTTCTCAAAAAGGCAGTTGACATTTTAGTTGAAAACGCTATAATAGAAGAACAAGATTCCAAATGATTTAAATCCCCAAGCTAGACCAAGTAAAGAATGAATCGAATATTCACAGATTAAAAAAACTTCTGGAGCATAATTATGCAAAGTACCCATGATTCTTCTGAAGTCATAAAAAATATACCTTTGATTCCTTTAAGGGATATCGTTGTTTTTCCTTCGACACTAGTTCCTTTCATTATCGGCCGCTCCTCATCTGTTAAAGCTCTACAAGTAGCAACGGAAAAAAACAAGATGATTTTTTTGTCTGCACAAATAGATGCGACTTTGGATAATCCCAATCCAAGGGATATCTATTCATTGGGTGTAATCGCTAAGATTATCAGGGCCGTCAAGGTGGATGATAAAAATATCAAAGTCATCGTCGAAGGCAAGAAAAGAGCGAGAATCATAGAGTATTTAAGCGCTTATCCTTACTATCTGGTTCTGGCCAAAGAGATAAAAGAAATAGAAAGCGATAACGAAAAAACCAGAGAACTACTAAAAAGAGTCTTAAGCCTCTTTGAAGATTATTTAAAGATTAGCCAGAATGCAAATTTTGAATCCATAATTCCCGCCTTGAAGGATAACAGCCCAGACAGGATTGCCGATATCATCTCTTCCCACCTTTACCTTTCCTTAGAAGAAAAACAAAATCTACTAGAGACTATCAATAGCTTCGAAAGGATAAGAAGGCTTCATTATGTTATAGAAAACGAAATAATAAAAGTACATTCAAGATTAAAAAAAGATGGAAAAGATCGTGGCCGGCGCAAGGTTATTATCAAGGATACAGGCCAAAAAATCTTCCCCAGCGGATTGAGCTTTAAAAAGGAAGACCAGCCAAACGAAATAGAGGAACTGAGACAAAAAGTGGCTAAAGCCAAAATGCCCAAAGACGGAGAAGAAAAAGCCTATAAAGAGATTGAAAGACTGGAAACAATGCCTCCTATGTCAGCGGAGGCTACAGTTTGTCGCAATTACTTGGATTGGCTAACTTCTTTACCTTGGAACAAAAAATCGAGAGAGAAAAGAGACCTGAAAGAAGCTGAAAGAATTTTGGACGAAGATCACTATGGACTCCCAAAAGTCAAAGAAAGGATATTAGAGTATCTTTCCATCCGCCGACTTGTGAAAAATCCCAAGGGCATAATTTTAGGATTCATAGGCCCTCCTGGAGTAGGGAAGAGCTCTTTAGGGCGTTCCATTGCCCGGGCAACAGGAAGAAAATTCGTACGCCTTTCTTTGGGTGGTGTCAGAGATGAGGCTGAAGTTCGAGGGCACAGAAGAACTTATATAGGTGCTTATCCAGGAAGAATTATTCAGATGATCAAAAAAGCTGGAACAAAGAATCCTGTCTTTCTTCTGGATGAAGTGGATAAGATGAGCATGGATTTCAGGGGAGATCCTGCATCTGCGTTGATGGAGGTCTTAGACCCTGAACAAAACAATGCTTTTTTAGACCATTATATAGACACCGATTTCGACCTCTCGCAGGTCATGTTTATTGTGACAGCAAACATGATTGAGCCTGTTCCACGTCCTTTGATCGATAGAATGGAAATCATCCGGCTTCCTGGTTACACTGAGGACGAAAAATTACAAATAGGCAAACAGTTCCTGTTACCCAAACAGATAAAAGCCCATGGTCTCCAACAACAAAATTTCAAAATCTCTGACAAAGCCTTCGTGAAGCTCATTCGTGAATATACCAAGGAGGCCGGAGTAAGAAATATAGAGCGGGAGATCACTTCAATCTGCCGGAAAGTGGTAAAGAAAGTTGTTTCAAAAGGGAAATCTTATACGGAAAAAATCACTCCAAAGAATCTAGAAAAGTATTTAGGTATTCCAAGATTCAGACGCTCGGAGATAGATAGAAAAGATGAGATCGGTGTTGCTATTGGAATGGCCTGGACGGAATTCGGGGGAGAACTTCTGACGTTTGAAGTCACAAAAATTCACGGAAAGGGAAATTTTACTCTTACCGGTCATCTCGGCGAAATTATGCAGGAATCTGCTCAAGCGGCCTTCAGTTATGTAAAAGGAAAAATATTTGAAATGAACCTAGCAAAGGACCTGCACAAAAATTACGATATTCACATTCACGTCCCGGAAGTCGCGACTCCTAAAGAAGGCCCATCCGCAGGGATTACAATCGCCACCGCCATCATCTCTCTCCTCACTGAAATTCCTGTGAATAAAAAAATTGTCTTGAGCGGAGAAATCACTCTTAAAGGAAGAATTCTTCCTGTGGGAGGAATTAAAGAAAAATTACTGGCAGCTCATCGAGAATCGATAAGAGAAGCCATCCTTCCTATCGATAATAAACCAGACATAAAAGATATGCCAAAAAACATATTAGAGGAGATGAAAATTCATTTTGTAGAAAACATGGAAGATGTCCTAGAAATAGCATTGATTAAAGAATTACCGAAAAAACTGAAAAGATCCAAGATTGACGTTTCCCCTGAAGTCTCCAAAGAGGAAGAGGACGGGGAAAGTCCTCCTGAGCCATCTTTAACAAATTAACATTGAATTAATTAAGATATTTCCCATTTAATCTCAATATATCTACATCAAAATAAAACAATAGAGAGGCAAAGAAATGAAAGAGTACAATCTAGCTGAACTTGATGAGAGAGACCTTGAAGGATTATTCAAAATCTCTGGAGAAGTGGGTCTTTCAGAAGATGAAATTAAAGATTCGAACAAGCATAACCTTGCTTTCAAGATCTTAGAAGCTCAAGCTAAAAAAAATGGTCTGCTTTTTTCAGAAGGTGTCCTGGAATGTCTCGACGATGGTTTTGGATTTTTGAGAGCCCCGGAATTCAGCTATTTACCAAGCCATGACGATATCTACGTCTCTCCTTCCCAAATACGCAAATTCCAGCTCCGGACAGGAGACACAATTTCCGGAATAGTTCGACCTCCTAAAAATGGAGAAAAATATTTTGCACTGATTAAAATTGAAGCGATTAATTTTACACACCCTGACTCTATTTTCGAAATGAGGAGAAACGTGAGGTTTGATAATCTAACCCCTCTTTACCCCTTTGAAAAAATCAACCTGGAGGACGGAGTCAAAACTAACCTCAATGCCAGAGTCATGAATCTTTTAACTCCCCTCGGAAAAGGACAAAGGGGATTAATCGTCTCTCCCCCACGAGCCGGAAAGACAACACTTTTGAAAACAATCGCAAAATCAATCGAAATAAATCATCCTGAAATGAGTCTCATTGTACTTTTAGTAGCAGAACGTCCTGAAGAAGTGACAGATTTTCAAAGAAGCATTAACGGTGAAGTTGTTGCTTCAACCTTTGACGAGCCTCCTATCCGAAACGCTCAGGTTTCAAATATAGTGCTTGAAAAAGCCAAGAGACTTGTGGAAATCAAAAAAGATGTGACAATTCTCCTTGACAGTATAACACGTCTAGCAAGAGCTCATAATGCGATTATTCCTCCCTCTGGCAAGGTTCTTTCGGGGGGAATAGATGCCAATGCTTTGAATAAGCCAAAGAAGTTCTTCGGTTCAGCAAGAAAAGTAGAGGAGGGAGGAAGTTTAACAATAGTCGCGACATCTCTCGTTGACACCGGAAGCCGGATGGATGAAGTCATTTTTGAAGAATTCAAAGGGACTGGTAATATGGAAATCAATCTGGATAGAAGACTGGTAGATAAGAGATTATTCCCGGCTATTGATATTAGCCGTTCCGGAACAAGAAAGGAAGAACTCCTCATAAACGATAAAGAACTCAGCAGGATATGGATATTAAGGAAAGTGTTGGCTCAACTTAGTGAAGTTGAAGCAATGGAATTGCTTCTTGAAAAGATGGCAAAAACAAAAACAAATACTGAGTTCTTAAATGCAATGAGCAAAGGTCTTTAAATCAGGACAAAACTCGCCTTCCATTTATTATCAAAAATCTCGAAACTTCCCAAAACATAAAGACTGAAGTGATTTTTAAGTAGTATAGTGGCGGCAGCTTTTATGAATAATTCAGGATTTGTTTTACTTAAAGATTATGGTGTACAGCCAGTAGAGGAATGAAACGCTGTATACAGCGAGTAAAATCCAGACAATAATCGAAAAAGTTTCATTGAGCCGCTTGAGAAATGGAGATCGAGGTTGCTTTCTCCTGTTGATTTTTGAAATGATATAGACCAGCACCAAAATAACCAGAAAAAGCAGCCATTTGCGCATTAGATATCAGACTCCTCGAAAACCACTTAACCTGAATTATTCATAAAAACTGCCGATACTTAAATTTAATAATTTGATACCCGCATATTATCATGCTTTTTGGGTGGGTCAAGTAGTATCGCTTTTTTTTAAGTTCCTTTTTTCTATCGGCATTTTTTCCCCTTCGGGCGAGCCGATCTCACTGCATCGGCTTCGTTGCAGCCCATTCGCGGTAGTACACTACAGCTTCATGGGCTGCGGCCTCGCCGCTGCAGCAATCTTGGCCCGTGAATAATCCAAGCTGCCTGAATAATCCAAGCTAGTAAAGTTCAGGGAATTTTTCGGG
>JAGLWV010000307.1 GCA_023133225.1 Candidatus Aminicenantota bacterium
AAATCTTGATATATATCTTTTTCCTGTAAAGAGGGGCCATTATTCCAATCCAGAGAACAATGAGTATCAAAGGAAATAATAGAGAGCCGTTGAGATTCCCTGCCCAGGGAGCCAGAAGACGAGTGTAGATGTATGATTTTAAGGACAAAGCCCTGCCGTCAACCGACACATGAATCAAGTTGATCAGCTTGGCCATCAAAGAGGAACCCACGAAGACAGCTATTGCGTTAGTGCCAAAGATAAGAAAAGGAGTAGACCATTTTTTTAACCTCATTCCGTCTATGACTCCGTAGCAAACACCTAAGACAAGCATAGCAGCTCCTGCGGTAAAGAGGACATAGGTACTTGTCCAGAGCTGCTTGTTGATGGGGAAATAGGGCTGGAGCAAAATCCCGGACAAGGCAAATACTGTGCCCCCGACAAAAAAGCCGAAAGTCTTCTGAAGACTGCCTCGAGAAGACCGCAGCCAATCTCCGGTTAAAGTTCCAAGCAAAGTCGTTGCAACCGCAGGCAGAGTACTTAAAATCCCTTCAGGATCAAATCCTAGCTTATAGAGATGGCCGGCTAGAAGCTTACTATCGATAAAAGCACAGAGATTCCCCTCGAATTCTAAAATTCCGGCACCATAGCCCGGAACCGGGATCAATTTCATCATTATCCAGTAAACACCCAGGAGAGAGAAAACAGCTATGGACCTTCCTTGAGCTCTTGTCTTTAGGAAAAGCAGAGAAGTAAAAAGATAACAGAGTGCAATACGCTGGAGAACACCGGGAATTCTGAGCGTTTCAAAGCTAAAGCTGGGAATCAGGGCAAGTCCGATACCCAGAGCAAATATGATAACGGTTCTCTTTATTATTTTAAAATAAAGATTATTCCCTCCCGTTCTCTGCTCTATTCCTTTTGAAAGAGAAAGAGAAATAGATACACCGACAATAAACAGGAAAAAGGGAAAGATGAGATCTGTAGGTGTCCAGCCATGCCATTCTGCGTGCCGAAGAGGAGCATAGACATGTTTCCAGCTTCCGGGGTTGTTCACAAGTATCATTCCCGCGATAGTCACACCCCGGAAAACATCTAGAGATGAAAAACGTTTACCTTTCAAAATCTTCCTCTTTTTTTCCTTATCTTTTCCAACCTTACGATTAGGCTGGGCGTATCGAAAACACGCGGGATTTCTTCAGCAACAATGAAGAAAAAAAGGGACGGGAAAAAAGAGAGCCGTCCCTTTTTTGTATCTTTCTCTAATCCTGTTTTTCTTCGCTTTTCTTTGAAGGAATCTTTTCCTTCAACAGCTCGCTGACTCCTGCAATACTTCCAAGAATACCCGAAGCCTCATAAGGCAAGAAGATTTTGGTTGCCTGACCATCTGCAATCTTTTGAAGGGCTTCAAGATACTTTATTGCAATCAGGTCATTTGTCGGCCTTCCCTTATGGATCGCTCCGTAAACAGTCTCAACTGCCTCTGCCTCACCCTTGGCTACGGTTAACTTCTCATATTTCTCGGCATCGGCAACCTTTTTTATCGCTTCTGCCTGACCTTCAGCCTTGAGAATCGCAGACCTTTTCTGTCCTTCTGCCTCGAGGATCATCGCCCGTCTTTCTCTCTCCGCTTTCATTTGACGGTGCATCGCCTCGGTCACATCTGCAGGCGGTTCGATCCTCTGGAGCTCGACGCGGGTCACCTTTACTCCCCACTTATCAGTGGCATCATCGAGAATTTGGCGCAACTGAGTGTTTATGATCTCTCTCGAAGTCAGTGATTCGTCAAGTGCCAGATCACCAATCAGATTCCTTAAATTGGTCTGCGCAAGTTTGGTGGCCGCCACATAGAAATTCGCCACATTATATTTCACTTTCGTCGGATCGGTCACCTCATAATAAACAACCGCATCCACCTCGACGACAACATTATCCTTTGTAATGACTCCTTGCGGGGGGACATCATGCACCTGCTCACGCATATCCACCTTTTTTATGTTCTCCATGAAAGGGATGATAATCGACAGTCCACTGCCCACCGTACGCTGATATTTTCCCAGTCTCTCGATCAATCCTTTTTCCCAGGGCCTGACGATCTTAATACCCGTCCCGGCAACTATAAATATGACAATGGCCAAAATGACTAATAAAATTTCCATTTTAATTATCCTCCTTAAAAGTTTTGACGACAATATGTGTACCGTCCATTCTTGTAACTTTAATCTTTTTCCCTACCGGAATAACTTCACCGGTCTCGCTGTCCGCCCTCCATTCCTCTTTTTTTAGCCGGACGCGTCCGGTGTTCTTATCATTGTCAATCTCTTCCAGCACTATCCCTTTCAAACCAATAAACCGGTCAGCACCGATACCGGCAGGCTGTTTTTTGCTAAACCGTTCCGCAAACCTTCTTGAGACTACAAAAAGCACTCCTGAGACAACGACAAAGGCTCCCAACTGCCATCCGAAACTAAGGCCAAAAATCGCCAGAAGACCTGCTACCGCTGCTCCGATACCAAACCACAAAAGAAAAAATCCAGCGGTGAATATTTCCCCCAGAACAAAGAATGCAGCAATGATCATCCATATCCACCAGATCTTAAAAATCATGATATTACCTCCTCACCATATCTCGCTCTTTATTTAGTTTTATCCATTTCATAAATAGTATGCCCCCATTGAAGGCAAAAGATTTGAGCAGGATGGCATACCTCTTTCTCCGGTATATCCGGTTTGCTCTTATCGGTCATGTGTATGCTCTCTATTTATAAATACTTTAAAAACAAAGAGATTATTCATTTTCGCTTTTGCTTGAATAGCACATTGTATAGCACAGCAAAAATTGAATGTCAAAAACGCCTCTAGAACTTGGCTTTATTATATAAAAATTATGGTATAATCTTGAAAGGAGAAATTACATTGTTAAAGAGATCTTCATTCCAACTCAGCCTTTTCCTGAAGAGAATGCTCATTCTCTCATCTCTTGTATCCTTTATTTTTATTTTTAATAGCAGTTACCTTCCTGCACAATCGCTGAGAACAGTCAAAATCAAGATCGCACCGGACGAGGAATTTAGAAATGATGAGACATGGCCCATGCTTATCAGGAGGTTAGTGAAGGATTCTTCCAACGATTTTGAAAAACATTTTGGTATAAGATTCGAAATAAACGCATTTGATGCCTGGCTCTCTGATAACTCCAGAGAAACCACTTTTGAATTATTGAATGACTTGAGAAAAAAAGTACCTCAGGGTGACGGTGATATCGTTCTGGGCTTCTCTTCCCAACACCGGATCAAACATGACGCCTCTGGAGTGGCGGCTTATCTTCAAGGCTACATAGTGGTAAGAAAGCTTGAACAGGAAAGTGCGATGAAACTCTTGTTAAAACATGAACTCCTCCATCTGTTTGGAGCGGCTGACCTCAACGAGAGAAGCTCGATTATGAACGGTGAAAATGTCGGTCCTGAATTGGATGAATTTACGAAAAAAATTGTTCTCTTGAATAAACATCGAAACTTTAATCCTTCTACTTTCCCCTTACCTAAGAATAAACTGAATGAGGCAATCTCCATTTATAAGCAGAGGAAAAATTTAAACCTGGGCGAAGCGGATATCCATATATCACTGGCTGTTATCTACCTGGAAAAAAAAGATTACGAATCCACCATAAAAGAATGCCATCTGGCCACTCAAATAGACCCGGATTTGCCCGAACCCTATCATCTTTCAGGCATCGCCTTCAGAAGAAAAGGAGATGTTGACCGGGCATTAAGGGAATACCAGAAAGTCAGTCGCCTTCAACCGGAACTGCCTGAACTCCACTATAATCTGGGGATTGCCTATGCAAAGAAAAAGATGACTGATAAAGCCATAAGGGAATACCGTAAGGCCATCGAGCTCAAACCGGATTATGCCGAAGCTCATTCCAATCTGGCTCTTATCTATCTCGAAAAGAATATGGTTGATGAAGCCGTAAAGGAATGTCAAAAGGCATTAGACATAAATCCTCAAATGGCCAGGGCGCTCTCCACTTTAGGAGGGGCTTATTTTCTTAGAAAAGATTTTACGCGGGCAGAAGCTTTTTCCCGGAAGGCATTGGAGATCGATCCCGAACTTGATGGGGCGCACAACAATTTAGGAAACATTTATATGAATAAGAAAATGGTCGATCGGGCAATCGGGGAATACCAGAAAGCTTTTAGGATAAATCCTGGATTTGCGGAAGCTCATTACAATTTAGGCCGGGCTTATTTATTCAAAAAATCCATTGATAAGGCGATCAGTGAATTTAAAGCAGCGATTAAACTCAGGTCAGACCATTATCAAGCTCATTCGAATCTGGCTGCTGCCTATCTTGAAAAAGGATTGGAAGAGCAAGCGATCAAAGAATGTCAAAGAGCCATCGAAATAAATCCCGACTATGCGCATGCTTATGCAAATCTTGGCCAGGCCTTAATCAAAAAAGGGATGTCAAAAAACGGCAAAGCTGTCTGTCTTAAATCCATTGCCCTAAATCCCAATCTTCCTGAGCCGCACAATCTCCTGGGGATCCTTCTGGAAAAAGAAGAAAGTATCGAGGAGGCAAAGACATACTACTTGAGAGCAATAGAATTGAAGCCCGATTATCTGGAGGCTCATCTTAATCTGGGGAATATGTACTTTAAGAAAGATCTCTTTCCTGAATCAGCCTTTCATTATAAGAAAGTCGTTGAAATTAATCCTCGCTTTGCCCCTGCTTATAATAATCTTGCAGTTGTCTCTTTTTACCAGAAAAACTATGATCTAGCCCGAAAATACTTAAAAAAAGCGGAAGACCTGGGTTTTAAGGTTCATGCTAAACTTAAAAAAGAGATCCTCAAAAAAAAATCCCCCTGAATTATTTATAAAAACTGCCGCCACTTCCAATTATTTCAAATAATCCAGGTTATTTCTTACTTTTTCTCCAGCCTCTTATATTAGTCCAAACCGAGGCAAACAAAGCCAGCGCGAGAAGGAGAACGGTAAGAATTTTAACCAGTTCAGGATTCACATCCCAGCCGGTCAGGGAATCGATCAGGAATTTTGTGTAGGTGGACGGCAAATCATAATAACCCATTTTCTTCCTCACCAGCCAATGCCAATCTGTTGAGGGGCAGTAGCCAAAACCATACCATATTCCTAGAATGAACCAGGAGAGGAATGTCAATAAGATAACAATAAGATTGGCCAGCCTTGTCTTTTTCCAAATCCACCCCAAAAGGTTAAAAACAATCAGAGTGGAATGAAAAACGAAAAAGAATTTATCCAGAAAGGCATACATGGATGATTTACCAAAAGCTCATTGTATAATTTCGAGCAGGACATTAAAAGGCAGCATTTCCTTTTCCGGGCAAAAAAAGATGAGTAAAACTTTGGGGAACATCCCTCTCTTTCCTCTTTTTCCTTTGCTTTTTGACTCAGAGAGCTTAATCAAAGATAATCGGCTCATGGTATTAAAAAAAAGGAGAAGAGACCATGTTTAGAAAAACACGTCTTATTATGGTTTTGATTTGTCTTCTGCTGGTGAATTGTTCCTCCCTTACAAAAAAGGACGATATTAGATGGGTAACTCTAGATAATATCGCCAGAAGCATTGAAAATCAGCCCCCCATGAATGTGGGATTTGACATCGATGACGCCCTGTTGTTTTCGAGCCCCGGTTATTATTATGGAAAACAGAAATATTCTCCGGGAGATAATGCTTACCTGTTAAAAGAAGAATTCTGGAATGAAATGAACAACGGTCTTGACCTTTTCAGTATTCCCAAAGAATGTGCAAGAATGCTGATCGAACTGCATAAAACCAGGGGAGATTCGATTTATTTTATAACAGGAAGGACAAAAACAAGAACCGAAACAGTTACAGAACTCCTTGCAAAGACTTTTGGCATAGAAAATCCGAATGAAGTGATTTTCTGCGGCTTTATAACAGGAAAAAACACAAAAATAAGACCTCTTAAAGAAAAGAGCATCCAGATATATTACGGGGATTCAGATTCTGATATAACAGCAGCGCAAGTCTCAGGCATTCGGGCTATAAGAATTATGCGCGCCGGAAATTCGACTTACAAGCCTTTGCCAAAAAACGGAAGTCTGGGAGAAGAGGTTTTGGTTAATTCAGAGTATTAAAGGAGGCCTGAATTATTCACGAAGAGAAAATGGGGACAGGCACCTTTTCCCTGACAGATAAACGGACATATCGATTCTTGCTTGAAAATATAATTTTCTACTGTTACACTAAAGCAAAAGATGGGAGAGGAAAGCAGAAAATCTTTACGGTTCGAATGTCCAATTCCTGCAGAATTAGTAAATTTAGAAGGCAAAGATGAGCTCATAGACAAAATTACAGCTCATGATTTCTCGACTGAAGGATTAAAGCTGGTTATTAGTTTTAAGTTTAATCCAGGTTCAAACATGGATTTAAAACTTTCCATTCCAGAAAAAAAATTATCAACCCAATTATCTGGAGAGATCACCTGGACTAAATGTGTTGACAATAAACTGGAAGTAGGAATTAGGATAAAAGAAATGGATAAGGACTCAAGGAGCGAGATCATTAACTGGGTCTTCCAAAAATGGCTGGAAAAAGAGCAAAAAGAAAGAAAAAAATAAGGTTAACCCGATTTTCCGTATAATTCGCGCAGCTTAAACTTACATATCTTTGCTGATCCTGTTTTTGGCAGCTGTTGAGTGAAAATCACTCTCTTTGGGGCTTTGAACTGCGCTAAATTATCCTTACAGAACTTGATCACATCTTCCTCACCGAGTTCTCCGCTCTCCTTTTTAACAACAACTGCAGTGACCTCCTCTCCCCAAATTGGATCGGGCAGTCCTATTACAGCCGCCTCCAGGATACAAGGGTGAGAGTATAGTACATCCTCAACTTCGACTGAATACACATTCTCACCACCTGAGATTATCACATCGTCTTTTCTATCAACTATAGTCACGTACCCTTCGGGATTGACAACAGCCAGATCCCTGGTATGCAGCCACCCATCCACAATTCGCCTCGATGTTTCCTCTGGCAGGCGCCAATAACGAGGCGTTATTGTCTCGCCTTTCACGATTATCTCTCCCACATCCTCCTCATTTGGAACAACTGGGGTACCGTCCTCTTTCACAATTTTGAGTGCCACATTGTAGAAGGGCCTTCCTGTTGTCACCATATATCTCAGCCTCTTCTCAAAGGAAAGCCCTTTCATCCTGTCTTTCAGTATGGACATCGTCAAAAAGGGGCTTGTTTCTGTCAGCCCATAGGTCTGGATATAGTCACAGCCAAATATCTCAATCAGCTTCCTCACCACTTTTTTGGCAATAGGCGCTCCTCCGCTCAAGATCAATCTAAGTGAAGAAAGATTATAGTTACCTGTTTCCGGAAAATTCACAAGAATGTTGAGCATTGTCGGGATAAAGTTGCTTAAAGTAATCCCGTGCTCTTGAATTGTCTGCAAAACCAATTCCGCTTCGAAACATGGAATAAATACATGTGTGGCTGCAACCTTAGTGATAGACCACACTGCCCAAGCATCAGCCAGATGAAACATCGGCGAGACATGAAGCCATCTGTCACTGTAGGATAAATCCATCTCAACGATTGTCCCTTCAGCGTGTACCCAATTGTTTTTATGAGTCAGTATCACACCTTTTGGCTTTCCTGTTGTACCACTCGTATAGTAAATCTGACCAATATCAGAATCTTTATTCAAACCGGTCTGTCTCTCTTTTCGTGCCGCATTTTTCAGCAGAGACTCATATTCGAAAATGCCCTCAGCAGGCTTATTGGTTTTATCGGGCTCGGTTAAAAGAATGCCCTTCAGGAAAGGAAGCTCCCCTCTCTTCTCGAATATTGACGATATGAGATCAGGCTGAGCAATTAACACCTTGGCCTGGGAGTTATTCAGGATATAGACAAAATCATGTGGAGCAAGCCTGCAATTTATGGGCACAAGGATGGCTCCAATCCGGGCCGCTGCAAAATACGCTTCTAAAAAGCGGTGGCAGTTCTTGTGAATCACAGCGATCTTATCGCTCTTGCAAATGCCAACCGACTCTAAACCAGAGGCAAGTCTATCCACCCTGTCCTTGAGTTGTGAATAACTGAAGTGACTATCACCACATATTACGGCTGCTTTATCAGGGTGTGACTCGGCTGTTCTTGAGAGGATGCTGTAGAGCATTATTCAATTGTCCTTAAAAAAACAGGGCTTATTCTGAAACGAAACAAACATTTTAGCCTGGCCATGATGTTTTTAATATTTTACAAAAATTGATTGAGCTATAAAAGCTCCGGCTGATCTCTCTATAGGAAAAAAATAGAATATATAAATGACCTGGAACATATTACTCAAAGTATATAACAGGAATAAGATAAGAAATAGTATCACACTCGGGTAGATAGGGGTCAAATCGTTATTTTTTGACATATTTAAGTTGACAAAGTGCTTTTTTTTTAATAACTTAAAGGCGAATTCGGGGAAGGGATGGAAAAAAAAGATATACTACAATCCTGGAAGGAAATCTCCCATTACTTGGAGCGGGACACAAGAACCTGTCTGAGATGGGAATCAGAGCTGGATTTGCCGGTCTATCGTATCGACAAGGAGTCCCTCCGCTCAAAAGTCTTCGCCTATAAATCAGAAATCGACCAATGGCTTAAAAAAAGAGCCACCCTTAATGGGATTAAGAAACTATCCTTTTTTGAAAAAAGGCGGGCAGTTATTGGATTAATTACATTTTTAGCCCTTTTATCAGTAACTTTTGCGGTTTTATTTTTCACAAATTTGACCTTGAAGCCATCTCCGCCCCAATTGCTTACAATTGTAGTTTTTCCTTTTGAAAACTCTAATCCTTCAGAATCCGATGAATATTTTATTGATGGCATAAAGGATAGCATCGCCTGCAATCTGGCCCTGCTAACCAGACTTAAGGTTATCCCTCTAACTTCGTTATCAAATCATACAAATCCACCCGTAGATTTTAATCTGGTCAGCAAAGAGCTGGATACTGACTTTATTTTAAGAGGATATATAGAAATAATTAATGATAGAGTTAACATAAGGGTTCAACTTATAAATGCAAAGAATAACAAAGAAGTCTGGAGCGAAGAATACGATAACAAAGTGGAAGACATTTTTCATGTTCAAGAGGATTTATGCAAAAAAATAATGAGACACTTAAACATAAACCCAAACGAAAAAATCTTTTCCTTACTTAATAATGGAGATACCCGGAATTACAAGGCTTACGATTATTATTTAAAGGGAACTTATCTATTAAATTATTTTAATAGAGGCATCTTGAACAGCTCCGACGAAAATAGCAATGATCCGTGGAAGTTGTATATCGATGGAAAATTTTACATGGACAATTTCACCCAAGAAAGTAATGAGCACGCCATTTCGCTTTTTCAAAAAGCGATAGAAAATGACAGCCATTTTTCCCTGGCTTACATAGGATTAGCCAGCTGTTATTCCAATTACATAAATTTTGACTGGGATTTTAAAATAAAATGGTTGAATAAAGCTGAGGAACTGCTTGAAAAGGCTCAATCTATATCTCCTGACCTAGCCGAATATTACACAACTTTAATCGAGATAAATTTAATAAAAGAACTTTGTTTTGGCGAAGACACAAAAAAAATCACACGCGAGCTGGTTGAGGAAGGAATTAAAAAATACCCCTATAACCCCCAGTTAATCTCAATAATCGGGAGTTATTACTTTCTGAAATTTGGAGAAGAAGGGAATGAAGCTGATTTCAAGAAAGCCTTAGAGGGCAAAAGAACCATCTATATGAACGATCCGTTTAGAATTACAAACTTTAACTATGCAGAACTTTTAATGCTTAAAAAGGAATTTGATGACGCCATCCAAGTCTGCGAAACCATCGATAGATTTAATCCTTCTTATTTGGTCAGATCGAGGTTAGGAGAGATTTATTACTATACAGGAGATTTCGAAAAGAGCAGAGCCATTTTCCAAGAACTGATAAACATTGACCTGGACTTTAAAATTGATTCTATGCTCTTTCTATCCATGATCGAAGTTCAATCAGGAGAAAAGAAGGAGGCATTAAAATTAATCGAGCAGCTCACTCTTATTTCTCCTGAAGCTACCTTCATAGGTTGTGAATTGAGGGTAGCGTCTGTTTATTTTGGATTGGAGATGAAAGAATCAGGATATAAGAATTTAAGAGTATTCTTTGAGAGTCCGGTCACAAAAAGAATGCATTATATTTTCCTTAAGTACATCGATATCGATAAGAATTTTGACAGTGTAAGAAACGAAGAAGAATTTAAAAAAATAATCAAAAAAAGAGGGGGGAAATGGCAAAAAGCAAGACCATTCGAGTAACGCCAAATGTCCAGAAAAGCCTGGAAGAATTAAAAGCCGCTGTAAAATCTATGCCAGCTGGGAAACTAAAAGAAAGAGCAGAAGGAGCCATCAGTTATTTATCAAACACGTTCAAGGGTAAAGCTCAGCCCGGAAGAGGACAAAGATGTCCTACTTCAAAACCAGTAATAATACCCTAATTATCTTCTTTGCAATAATTTAATAGCTTTTAACTCCTAAAAATAAGAATGCGTTTGGGATGAAAATAAGCAGTCTTACTCTAATCGTTACAGATGACTGCAATTT
>JAGLWV010000308.1 GCA_023133225.1 Candidatus Aminicenantota bacterium
AGAAAAACTATATTTCCTATTTAAACCTAATTGAGACTGCCAGAGAATTTGGTGTGTCTATTGAAGCCTTGCTTTGGCGGCTTGTGAATCTCAATTTAATAAAAAAAGATACAGTTATAAAGGAACTCGAAAGGGGAAGTATAAAAGACGTAGATAGAAAACATAGGAACTCATATTTGGATGGAGAAAAACCTTATCTTTCCTCAAAATACATTTCTTTAGCAATTAAAGCCTTCCAGATGGGTAAAATCTCCAAGGCAAAATTTGCAGAATATGTTGATAAAAAATTCAGTGAAGTTTCGTCATTTATAAAGAAATACGGCTACGACGAGAACGAGGATTATTCTGTTACATTCAGTACTACTTGACGCCAATGTAATTATAGACCTGCACAGCTTTAATATCTGGAACTACATAGTTGAAAAAAATGAAATCTATATTTCATCAATTATTCTTCGACAAGAAGTATATTTTTACGAAGATTTTAACGGAGTTCGGCACAATATTGAATTAAAGAAAGAAATAGGCCCTAAATTCACTGAAATTTCTGTTTTCGCAGAAGAACTGAACACATTTTCGCAACAATTTGACAGAGTTTTAGAGACAGAACTCCATGTTGGTGAAAAGGAAGCTCTAAAGATCCTGCAAGATAATAATGAAATTCTCTTTTGCACATGTGATAAGGCAGCAATCAAAGCTATTTCTTTATTAGGAAAAAGAGAGCAAGGAATATCTTTTGAGAAATTACTAAAATCCAGTGGCATTACTAAAAAGCTAGAATTCAAACATACTGAAAAATTCTTTAAAAAATATTTAGATGAAGGAAGTATAATGAGAATTCAGAGCTATAGAATTAAAAAATAAGCATTGTCCCAAAGAAAGTAAAAGCATACGGAAAAAGAGAAAAAAGGGGACAGGCAACTTTTTAAGAAAAAAGTAGCCTGTCCCCTTTTTTCCTGTTGTCCCCTTTTTTTCCCTGTCCCCTTTTTTTCTGTCCAAAAAAGATTGAATAGCAAAAAAAATTTATTTAAGAGAAATCTTTTCTAGCACTTTTCAATATCATGTGTTTTATCTTTAGATAAGAGTGACTGACCGATAACTGGCCTTTGAATGCTTATTTCTTTTCATCTAACATCGTATCTAATGAATGAAAAATAGGCTGCGGTGAAAAAAATCAGGTTAAAGATGATCAAGACCACAAAAAACCGAATGGTCCCCCCGAACCTGTCTTTTAGCGCTTCCTGTTGATACTGAAATCTTGGCATATCACTGACATCAACCGGAGTATTCCACCAGTCAGCAGTAGGATTTTCTTCCCGAAGGGAAGCCAATTTTTTCATCGTATACGCACCAAAAGCTCTCCACCATCCCTCTGCAATTCGGCCAAAATGGCTTCTGCTCCTAATTCCCGTGGAGGAAAGATCTGTCGCCAGATAAGTAAAATCTGAGAGAGGGGAGATCATTGATATCCAAATAGCCAGCCTCTCCTGAGCTTCCTGCTTTCTGTGCAGTTCTTTCTCTAATACATCAACCTTACCACCTTGTATCCTGTTGGCTTCATCCCATGCTTGTCCAATCGCATCTCTCAATTCTTTGTATGCCTTTCTATAATCCGGGTCTTGGGCAACCCTTCTTTTTATTTCAGCTTGGGAAAGTTTTTCGGCTAATACCGGATAGTTCCTGTACATCTCAATCCTTCTTTCTCCTGAGAGTTTTCTTCCCAGCTCATCTCTTTCTACATCGGTGATCATAGCTACTTCTCTATCAATCTTAATCCTTGACGGAGTTTGGGCCAGAAAAGAAGCAATATAGGGACTCAGGTTGGGAATGATGAGAATGAAAAATACCCAGACAAAAAGAGAGGTCATGATAGAGGAAGAACTCGAATGATGACGAGACGAAATAAAGATTCCAAGGCAGTAAAAGAAGGTAAAATATAGAATTGAACCTAAGAGAATTAAGCCAAAAGCTCCCCAATCTGCTCCTTTCCACAAGACTCTCGGATTTAAAAGGATGACAAGCAAGCCTATTATTAAAGACAAAAGAAAAGGGATGAGAAGAGTCAAAGTTCCACCGATTATTTTGCCAAGGATTATCTTTGACCGGGAAAGCCTATTGGAAAGCATCAATTTCAAAGTCCCGTCTTCTTTTTCTCCACAGATTGAATCGTAGGAAAAGAGCAAAGCGACCAGGCTTAAGAGGATTGTGACAATAAAAGTAAAATCTATTAATGGAAATATCACCGGCAGAGGATCATTATCAAATTTTTCGATATTACTGTCAGATGAAAGACCTCTTATAAGGGAATAAAAAGGGACAGGAGGTTGTGAGGGTCTGACAACGTTGTTAATTCTGTTAAAATGAGCATAGTCTCCCAGATAATTCTCTATTTCTCTCTGCCTCTGGGAATATTCATCCAGTTTTTTTACATAATTATCAGTCAGAATAAAAACGGTGATCGTCACAATGACCAGAAGCAGTACAAAAGTGACCAAAAAGCGGAAAGAAAAAATATTGCTTAAAAGTTCCTTCTTGATAATTGTACTTAACATTTTAATCCCTCATAATTTGTGAGATTGCCGCATCACTCCGCTCTTCGCAATGACGGTAGCTCTGGATTCCCGCTTCCGCGGGAATGACGGTAGCTATGAGCTTCTCCCATAATCCTTACTCCTTAATCCTTAATCCTTCTTCCCTCACCTGACATCATATTTCACGAATGAAAAATAGCTTAATGCAAAAAAGAAAATATTAAAAAAGACCAGCCAGGCAATATCAAACATGGTTCCTTTGGCGAGAATTTGAGATAGAGATCTATACTGATAATTAAAGGGAGAATATTCTGTCTTGTCGGAGACTATATCTAAGAAAGCTCTATTCTTATACCGAATGATCTCGGTTTTAAAATGACCTTCTTCCCCTATCCCGGTTCCGGCAATATCCGTTACAGCATAAATGAAACTTGCTACGGGGGAAATTCGGTTAATGTTTTTAGATAGACCGATCAATCGGTTAAATTTGTTCCGGTAATCCTCCTCCAGCTTATCCATTTCATTATGGATGGCTTGGAAACGAGAAACACCGGTTTCCTTGCCTTCCCTTCCATCCATGATTCTCAACAGAACTTCTCTTGTCCATATCTGTTCTTTTTTCTCGCTGAGAGCCCTGACTGAAGGGACATCCACCATCTGCCGGGCTAAAAGAGTGCCGAGGTTAGGAATAACAAATACAAACAAAGCCCAGATAAAAAGAAGAATTACAATCGAAGCGGCTGCCTTTTTAGTTAGGGTGGAGATAAAAATGCCAAGGCTCAGGAAGAGCGCTATATAAATAAGTGTGACAGCTAACATGATAACGAATCTCACTAAATTTCCAGGAGAAAAATAAATATCAGAGTCCAGATTCAACAGAGCAAAGCCTAATAATGTAACCAGTAAAAAAGGAATCGAAAGACTGAGGAAGTTTCCTATCCATTTGCCAGCTAACATCTTAGAACGTGGTATGGAATTAGCAAGCATCAAGCGCAATGTCCCCTGCTCCTTTTCTCGACTGATCTGGTCGAAGCCAAAAAGAAGCGCCACTAAAGAAAGAACAACTCTCACAATGTAAAGGAAATCAGGCGAAGTAAAAAAGGAAAAAATGATGTTACCTGAAGCCTGACCGGCTCTTGTTTCAATTCCAATAAGGCTCACTTCAAAAGACCTGGTCATAGCATCTTCCAGGCCATTGGCAAACATGGATAAAGGATTAGGCGGAATGACGGCAATCGGCTCATTAGGTTTTGGCTTGATAATGTGGTAATCAGAAAGGCGCTGTTTATAATCCCGGTGCATGATGAAAAAGCTGGTAAAAATGAGGACCGAAGTCAGGAGGATGACGATGAAAAATTTATAACTTACAAGGTTTGAAATTATCTCTTTTCTGGCAACCGTTCCTATCATTTAAAACTCCATTTTTCGCTACCTATCATCGGCTACTAGCTTGTATTCTAGAAAAAATGGGGAAGAAAAAATGGGGACACGCACCTTTTTCCTGACGGAAAAACGAGCATGTCCCCATTTTTTAGCATGTCCCCATTTTTTGAGATTGCCGCGTCGCTGCGCTCCTCGCAATGACATTTTTTTTCATTCCTCGCAATGACATTTGCTTTTCATTCATCACAATGACATTTTTCTTACCATGAGCTATGAGCTATGAGCTTCTTCCTTTGCTTTTCAGAATTATCGTACATCGGCAAAAATAAAGGCGGAAAAAGCCAGAACCGCCAGAACAATATTCCACAGCATCAATACGGCAATATCAAACAGTGCATCTCTCAAGCTTAAGGCAAGTGAAGGCTGATTCTCCACAAAATGTGGGAAATCGGATTTATCCCCCCGGTACTCCTCAGGCCTTGGGGAATTAATAGGCACTTTTTTTCCGTTAACAATAAATGTGGTGCTAAAACTCCAGGACGCTGTCCCCACCACTTTCCCGACTTTCTCCAGAATATAACGGTCATAAATAGTGGCGTAATTTCGGGCATTCTTGAGAAAATGTTCTTCCCGTTTGGTTCCGGTTTGAGCGATACTCTCAGAAGCATACTGGAACAGGGCCGTTGGAGATAGTCGAGACATGTTCTGCGCCATCGCAGCACGCTGTTTCATAGCATCATCATAGCTTTTGTAATGCTTGATCAAGTCTTCCTGGCCTTCATTAAAAGCACGGTCTGTCTCCTTCTTCGCCTCCTCTGCAGTCTTAATTTCACCCCTATTGACTCTCTCTTTGACTTCATTAATTTTCGCCCAGACCTGCTGATTTATCATCGGACCGATCTGTCTGGCGGTCTGGTATTCGCTGGGCACTTTCGAGAATCTCCGGGATAAAATGCCGGATGTGTTGGGAATTATGACCGCAAAAAGAACCCATACGGCCAGAAGCATCAGCAGCACTAACGAGGAACGGTGAATAAGCGATGAAACCAGCAGGGAGAGAAAGGTAAAGACAGATAGATAGACCAGGGAGAGAACAATCATCATCAGGGTTCTTAATAGATTGCCCAATGTCAGGATTTTCGGGACAAAAATCCCGATTATAACAAGGCTGAGGACAATCCCTATCACCAGAGGAACAATCACCGTCAATAGAATGGAAGTGTATTTTGCCATGAGTAGGTTGACGCGCCCGATTGAGTTGGAAAGAACCAGACGCAGCGTCCCCTGCTCTTTTTCTCCCGAGATGGCCGTATAGCCCAAAAGTATGACATACAGACTGAAGATGGTTTTAATGATGAAGGACCAATCCAATTCCGGTATGACCGGCATCTTGAAATTGCGGGGACCGGATGGCATAGCATCCAGCACGCCTTTTGGCTTTAGCTCGTATCCGTTAGGACAGTATTTATCTCCGCCCTCGGCCATAAACAGTAACGGGCTTGGCTCTCTATAGAGAATGGTTCGGACAGTGCTGGGATAAACCTTGGATACTCTCTGGTTATAAGCTGATATCTGCTGGCTGTATTTCTTGCCGGATACAAATCCATTGGCCAGAAACAACACAACAACCACAGCCAGAAGCACCACAAACTGGATGCT